>JANQOS010000100.1 GCA_028285705.1 Altibacter sp. | reverse complement strand
GTAACATTAATTTTCTCAACCGGGCATCCCTTTTCCGGCTGAAAGGCATCTTTATCATTTAGCGCTTTTTCTACATACTTTTCTTGCCGTTTTAACCCTTTTAGGCCGTCACTGTACCAATCATGGTTTCCTGGAATAAAGAGGGTTTTGCCTTTAAAATTTTTAACCGAATTAATTTGAACATCTAATTGCTTTTCGGCTTCATCCCTCCCTTTTTCACCTTCGGACGGAAGTCCGTGAGGATATATATTATCTCCTAAAAAAATTACGTAATCACCTTTTGTGTCATCATCATCAATAAGCTTTTGAAATGCTTTAATGGCCTCTCCTCCCTTTTCTGAATTTGCCACTCCGGCATCACCCAATAGGTAAAACCGGGTTTCAATTTCTTTTTCCGAAGAAGTATCACTTTGGGGTGTCATTTCACTTTTATATTTTGGCTTGTAGGTTGCACAGCTTACTATAAAAAGTGCCAAAATAATTGTAATGAGAGTGTTAATTTTTTTCATAAGGTAATTACAAGCTTTAAATTTTTAGTAATTTGGCAGTTAAATTCAGTACTATGTCACAGTTAGTTGATGAAACTTTCGCTTATATAACATCGTTATTTGCCAAGAGCCTTCCAAGCACATGTTTATATCATAACTTAACACATACCAAAAGGGTATTTAAAAGTACAAAAGAAATTATTAAACATAGTGATCTTTCGTCTGAAGATAAAGAAGCCTTGGAATTAGCTGCTTTACTGCATGATGCCGGGCATATCAATGGAGCTGAAAATCACGAGGCCCGTAGTGTTGATATCGCTTCGGAATTCCTGAAAAGCAAAGGCGCCAGTGATTCTTTAATAAATAAAGTAACAGAATGCATCATGGCCACTAAGTTAGAGGCCGTCCCTGAAACAGAACTGGAAAAGATCATCAGAGATGCCGATGCTTCTCACTTTGCCAAAGACTACTTCCAGGAAGCCAGCGAATTGCTACGATTGGAACTAAAACTTCAGGACATAAAAGATATTAGTAAATTGGAATGGCTTGAAGGAAATATTAAAATGCTGGAAACGCAACATGTCTATTTTACAGATTATGCTATCGAAAACTGGAATCCTAAAAAGGAAGAAAATCTAGCTAAGATCATCAATGAAAAAAAGAAGCTTAAGAAAGAGGACAAAAAAGAAAAAGAGAGTTTAAAGAAAAAATTGAAGGCGGAAGATCCGGAAAAAGCGATACAAAGTGTTTTTAGAGTTACGCTCAAAAATCATATAAAGTTAAGTGATATTGCAGATACCAAGGCAAATATATTGTTGTCTGTAAACGCGATCATTATTTCAATTGCTTTATCCAACCTTATTCCAAAGCTGGATAACCCTTCCAATAGCTATTTAATTGTTCCTACTATCATTTTTTTGTTGTTTACCGTAACAGCAATTGTGATGTCGGTTCTGGCAACCAGGCCAAATGTTACCAGTGGAAAGTTTAGTAAAGAAGATGTGGACAATAAAAAAGTCAACTTGCTTTTCTTTGGTAACTTTCATAAAATGAACCTGAATGAGTTTGAGTGGGCAATGAATGAAATGCTCAATGATAAAGAATATATCTATTCCTCTATGACCAAAGATCTTTACTTTTTAGGCTTGGTATTACAAAAAAAATATCAAATACTAAGGAACACCTACACTATCTTCATGATAGGAATAATTATCTCGGTGATTGCTTTCGCAATTGCTTTTAGTACATCGGGAGCAGCATAAGTTTAAGAATCGATCTCGCTCATTAAATCCTCATAGGTATAGTATTCTTTGGTATTGTCTTTCTTTTTTGAATACAATACACTCACCTGAATTGCCCTAAGGCCAGTAACACCCTGTAAATCTTCAACTTCCACTATTTCCAGGTCGTCCACCAGTTGCTTTTTGGATTGTAAGAAAGCAATATACTTCAGGTATTCTTTTTCATCTTCATTTTGAGAATATACTATAGTGATCTTCCCCGGCTGGGTGATTCGTTTGTTCGTCCCCTTTATGTTAGCCTTATCCACACGTTTTTTTATGACTTCATAACGTGCATTATAGGTTCCATCTACATCAAAACGTTTTTCATCCATCCTGAAACGTAAAGAAAGCGACGTGTTAAAAGCCAATATCATTGAAGCCGCGTTGAGAGGAATAGGAAGTTCCTCTTTTAGCTTGTAGAAACTATTTTCCATTTCACACATAACCTGTAATTGCCATAATCTTAAATTGTACAGGTATATCTTATGGAAGCTGTTATTCTTTGTTATAGATTCTCCAATATAAAGATTATGCTCTACCCCGTCTGTTTTAAAACGCTCAAAATAATGAGGATACATTAATTGTGCTTCTATTTGTTTTTTATCCAAAATAGCAGCCATCTTTTTGTTGATAAGCATCACGGACTCATCATAATCCTTACGATGTTGATAAATAAAGCCCTTGTCTTCATCTATTATTTCATAATACTCGGCTATTAGCTCTTTGAGAGCAGGGCTCTTTTCTTCTAAATGCGAGTATAAAGGAAGGATCTCTGTACGTAGAAAATGTAAGACCGAACGCTCGCTATCAACCTGTAAATGTTCGTCGACATCTTCCAGGTAGCTATTTATCCTGTAGTCAATTTGCTCGTAAATTGGCAGTGATTCCAATTCATAAATTCTCTTTACTATTTTCTGAACATGTTTCAGCTGTAATATCAGATCCTTTTGAGTTGCCACATTTCTGGCCTCAGAAGAACCCTTAATATCTATTTGTCCATACAACGGATATACATTGTCAAAAACTACCTCTTTAAAGGCTACCTGGTTTCCGACTAATTGTTCCTTGATAACACGTTTCGCTTCTTTTCTGAATTTCCAGTGGACGCTTGAGTGAATAGAAGTACATTCGCTTTGGATCAACAACTCGATCTCATTTTCTTCTTTTTCTTTGGAACGTCTTACAGAATCGATCAAATAAGGCATGATATCATGCAACTTGTTTGCATTGATGGTATTCAACTCTTGCTTGTTAGGAGAAACAATCTCCATAATACCCTGAACCTTACCATCCAATACAAGTGAGGTCATTATGGCACTTTGTACCTTTTGACTGTCCAAAGTTTCATAGAGTTTATTATCCGGATACAGTTTGTGGTATTTTTTTACATCGGAAATACAATAAAACTCATGCTTTTTAAATAGATAGTCCATTGAATGGTCGCAAAGTGCACTAGTACAGGAAGCATTACTTTTTCCATTTAGAATATAGCTTTCTGCATTGGCCAAATAAGGTAATTGTTCCAACTGTTCGTCTTCATCATTAAAAAGGGTATATCCTACTTTTAGTTCTGGTAAATTAAAAATGGCCCGTATAATAGCTTGAAACTCTTCAACAAAATCTTCATTTTTTGCATCATCCTTTAATAAATTCGCCTTAAAATTGGAAAGGGCCACATCTGTAGTGGCATCATACATATTAGCGATCACAAAACCTTTAAAAAGCCAGCTATGCGGTGGAAATTTCTCTTTCCACAATGCAATGTTATCAAAGTTCTCAATAAGCTCTGCTACATCTTCAGGAGTAATTTCTATGGAGTTCTTTGTTTTTTCAATATGAATGAAGTCTCCGTTATACAGCATTTTATAGTATCTCATGATACCTTGCTTATCAGGAATGTTATAGTAAAATGGCCTTCTAAAATCCACTTTGTAACCATAATACATATTTAAGATCATGGCACACCCCATAATATACGCCTGGTCGCTATCAAAATCTGTAAGTTGTACCTGGTAATCCTCCCCGGCAGTAGCTATTATATTCTTATATCTTTTTGAAGATTTAATTATAAAATATTGATATGGAATCGATGCAATCTTTATTTCGTTTTCCTGTAATACCGTAGAAAACAAATCCTCTAACACCAAATCTATCTCTGCCTGATACTTGGTTACTTGCTTTTCATTCAGGAATCCTTCGGAAAGTTTAGGGTGTTTTTTTGCTATATCCAACACACGCTGAGCGCGTTGCCTAACAAGTTCGCTTTCAGAAGTAAGGTTAGCTTCATATTTTTCAAATAATTTTGAAAAGCTAATCTTTATCAATAATGGAAAGTCATTGTTCTCAGTTTTCATTTTCAATCAATTAGTACTATAAAATTAAGCAATATTGCCTTAGTTTATTGAATATTAACAATAATTTGAGGCTTCTATTTTTTTTTCAGAAAAAAATGTACCTATTTTTGTTCGAAATTATACTATAATTATGAGACGATTAATAGCCGTATTTCTTACAATTTCTTTGTTTTCATGTGAAAAAGATTCCAATACATTCACATTTGAAGGTACTGCCGCGGGTTTTGATGATGGAACTCCCGTATATGTCTACAAAGTTGAGAGAAATCAACCGGAAGTAATAGATACTCTTACCATAACCGCAGGAAAGTTTATGGGCAATTATCCAAAGAGTGATGAGATCGCTTTACATTATTTTAAAGTTGGTGAAAATAAGGTAAACCATATCTTTTTTCTTGAAAATGAAGATCTAAAGGCTACAGTTTATAAGGATAGTCTGGCTTCATCATATGTTTCGGGAAGTCCTCAAAACGAATCGTATAAGGCTTTTTCAGAAAAAATAAGATCTTTTGGCAAGCGAAAGCAAGATATTGTGCAACGCTTTCAGCAGGCAAGAAAGGAACAGGATAATCTTTTGGCGAATGATATTCAAAGAGAAAATGTGATGCTTGTCCAGGAAGAGGCCAATTATAAAAAACAATTTGCGTTGGATAATAACAACTCCATCTTTTCTGTAATGTTGATGTCCGAAATGCTTTCGAGAAAAGAGATCACTGCGGCAGATGCAAATGATTTTGTGAGTTCGCTCTCACCAAAAATAGCTGCTTCACAAATCACAACAAATCTTAAAACAACCATCGCTAATGCGAAAAAGGCGGATGTCGGGTCTAAAGCTCCGGATTTTTCTGCCCCCACTCCTTCCGGAGAGATGCTTGCATTAAATGATGTACTGGGAAAATATACGATAATAGATTTTTGGGCCTCATGGTGCAGGCCTTGTAGAATAGAAAATCCGAATGTGGTAAAAGTGTATAATCAATACCATGACAAAGGATTAAACATCATTAGTGTTTCTTTGGATAAAGAAAACCAAAGGGAAAGATGGCTTAAGGCCATTAAAGATGACAAAATGGACTGGTACCATGTTTCTAACCTGAAATTTTGGAATGACCCAATAGCAAAAATGTACAATGTACGTTCTATCCCGGCCACCTTCTTACTTGATGAAGAAGGAAACATTATTGATAAGAACCTTCGTGGAAATGCTTTACAGGCAAAGATTGCCTCTCTTTTAGGGCAATGATCAGTTCAGTAAAAAGCTAATATTTACAGTTACGATTATTTCCATTTCGCCGGCCGCTATGGTTTGTTGGCCCGCGGAAGCCTGACTATCCATAGCCATCGTTCTATACATAGGTGATGGAGCATTACTCGCCCTGTATTCACTAATGGAAATAGCTTTTCCAATGGTTTGGTCCAGAACTCTTGCGTACTCTTCGGCTTTCGTCTTTGCATTTGCGACTGCTTTTTTTCGGGCTTCAGATTCTAATTCATCTTTATTGGAAGCCGAAAAAGAAATTCCGTCGATCCTATTAATACCACTTTCCAGTAATCCGTCCATAAGCTCTTCATAATCTTTCAACTTACGAAGTTTTATAGCAATAGATTGATTGGCGGCATAATTATATGTCTTTGTATTGTATTCATAATTCTTGTTAAGCCGAATGTACTGCGTACTCACATCTTTATCACTAATCTTCATGCGCTTTACAAAGGACAGAACCTCATTGACTATCCGGTCATTTTCCTGCTTGACCTCTTTTGCGTTCGTTCCTGTATTTTCAATACGTACCGTTATAGTAACTTCATCCGGTACTACGCGTACAATCCCTTTTCCTGTTACATCCACAGTAGGCAATGGTTGTGTTTGAGCTGTCATAAATAATGTTGTTAATAATACTACAAATAATGCGCTTTTCTTTTTCATAATAACATATTTTAAATTTTTCCGAGTTTGTGTAATACGAATAATAATATAATGGGAACTGCCAGAACAGCAACGATCCATAAACTGGTATCCAACAAAGCCGGCACAAATGCAATCGTTAATACATAACCGGCTATTGCACCTCCAAAGTGTGCGTCATGGCCAATATTGCCCATACGGCTTTTCATTCCGTAGATGGAATACAACAAATACAAAAGGCCAAAAATCCAGGCCGGAATAGCAATAGGGATGAAAAATAAATACAATCCCATATCCGGAAAGAACAATATAGCCGAATACAAGACTCCTGTCACCGCTCCACTCGCCCCTACAGCGCTATAATGATACTCTTCTTTATGGAAATAAAATGATAACAGATTACCAACCAGCAGGCTTGCCAAATAGATCAATACAAATTTAACCACTCCAACTGCCCCAATTACTACTCCTGCAAAAAAATAGAGCGTTAACATATTAAAAAGCAGATGTGTAAAGTCCACATGTAAAAACCCTGCAGATATCATTCGTATTTGTTCACCACGGCGAATGCCGGCTATGTTGAATTTATATTTTTCGAAAAAGGGGAAATCGTTAAAACCCTTTATGGAAACAGCTATGTTAGCTAAAATAATAACCAGAGTAGCAATATGTATGCTTTGCATAAATAATCATTTTGAACCTACGTTTGTAATGCAATAAATTTAGTTAGTTTTACGGTAAATTTACCTATGCAGCGACTACTTTATATATTATTATATCCATTTCTTTGGCTTACCTCTGTTTTGCCAATGCCGTTATTGTACTTAAAATCAACTTGTTTGTATTTTTTAGCGTACTATGTGATCAGATATAGAAAAAAAGTGGTTTTGAATAATCTGAGGCTGGTTTTTCCTGAAAAGACCGAAGCAGAAAGAAAGCAGATCGCAAAACTGTTCTATAAACATCTTTGCGACCTTATCTTTGAGTCTATCAAAGGCCTCACTATTTCTGAAGCAGAAGCTTCCAAAAGGTTTGTATTTGAAAATCTTGAATTGGTAAGGTCTCAATATGAAAATGGAAGAAGTATTCTGCTATTATGTGGCCATTACGCAAATTGGGAATGGAGCGGAATATTAAATAAGCAAAATCCTTATGAGGGATTTGCCGTTTACAAGAAACTGGACAATCCTTATTTTGACAGGCTGGTGAAAAAAATTAGAGGGCGGTTTGGCCCCGCTATTATTAGTAATAAGAAAATAGTGTCTACACTGTTCAGGCTTCAAAAGGAGGACAAAAGGACCATGACACTTATCGTAGCAGATCAAACACCAAAACCCGGAGCTTTTAAACATCGCGATACATTCATGGGAATTGAAGTCCCTGTATTTACAGGTACCGAAGAATTAGCAAGAAAGTTGGATTTTACAACATTGTACCTAAAAACCGAAAAGATAAAGAGAGGTTATTATAAAGCCACTTTTGTCCGATTAGTAGAAAACCCTTCAGATCTTGAAGAATATCAAATTACAAGACTGTTCTTAGATGAAATAGAAAAACAGATCAAAAAGGCACCTCAGTTCTACCTATGGTCCCACAAACGATGGAAGCACCGCACTATTAAGCCTTAAAAAATAAGTAGCGAAACTCTTGTACAGAATAACTTTTCTCTTCACCTTCACGAAAATAAAAAACTCCCTCTCCCTCCTAAAAGGGAAAGGGAATTTAAAATCCAACTTAATCAACCATTAAAATTCAAAGTCAAAATACAATGAGCTTTCCGTATTTGTTTCTGTTACTTCTTCTCCCTTTAAAACAGCTCCATCTGCATTGTACAGTATGAGATTGACCTTCCAGTAACCTGTCATTGTCAAGGACAATTTACCATCATACATCTGCGTTGCAGCGTTGTATGTTAAGTCCTCATTATTAGGTGAACTGTGATTTCCCATTCCCGGCATTCTGGGATCTACACCTACCATATAATCTGCCACAGGTGTAAAGGTCATCATATTTTCCATTTTGTAAAGTGCAGCGGTAAAATCGTTTACCATAACATCTGGATTTTCAGGTTTTACCATAGCTAATACATACCTGGAATCATCTGCTCCCATAAATGAACTTACACGTGTCATACTATCAGCTGGCGCAACAACGCTAATTCGTTCCACTGCTTCGTATGAAGTGCCGTCTATCTCATAGGTAAGGGTCAATTCCCAGTATTCCGTATCGTTACCGGGCATTTGAAAAATTATAAATCCTTTTGCTACTGTGGAAAATTCAGAAATAGCTAGCGCAGATCTAGGGCACGAATGGCTCATTGCTGTCATGTGCATTACAGGAACCCAACTAATTGTAGGGTTTTCAAAATATGAATCTGTTGCATTGTTTTTAACACGTACAGAGAACTCATTATAACCTAAAGTAAATTGGTTGTCTTTTCCATAGATTTCTATAGTGTGATTGTTTGCAGTTATTGATTTTACCATCATTAGATCTGCTACTGGGTTGATCTCTATGTTATTATCGTCGTCATCTGTTGAACAAGATGTTAGTGATAAGACTAAACACAAGATTGGAAATAGATATTTTATAGTTTTCATAATAGTATTCTTTAATTTTTTAAGTGATTTTTTTAATGTTTAACCAATTTTGTAAGACAGTGTTATGTGAAAGTTCCGTCCCATTCTTGGAATATTGTTCCAGTCTGCATAGGTGGAATAATACTTATCAAAAATGTTCTGTACACCTGCCTTTGTATATAATTGATTTTTTGAAATGTAAAAGGTTTTACCCAGAGATAGTGAAAAAATAGTGTAGGCTTTTGACTGATTTTCACCAAAAATGGGGTTAAAGTTTATTTGTTTTGTTGCACCTTGCATTTCAATAGCCCCATAGAAGCTATTTTTTTGATACGCAAGGGTAGAACCATATGCTATCGGACTAATAAATGGTAAATTACGATCATCGCTATCTACACCTCTGTGATAAGATACACCACTAGTTACTTTAAGTTCTTTAGTTAACTTGTATTCTGAATTGAACATTACATTAGTTATCGTTGCATTATCAAGATTTTTATAAATCTTAACACCATCTGCGCCTATGGTCATTGTGCTTAGTCCGGTTTCTACCTCTCCAATAATGTAGTTTGGCATTCTGAAGACATTTCCACTCAAACCAATTTTTAGTTTTTCATTCTTGAAGGTCACAGCACCATTAAACTCAATAGCTTGTT
>JANQOS010000091.1 GCA_028285705.1 Altibacter sp. | reverse complement strand
ATAACGACCCCAAAAATACAGATACAAGCGATAATGAAGTAGATGCTTTAGCCGGAGCCACGATTACGGGTGATGGTGTTTCGGCAATGCTCAAAAAAGATATTAGAATGTACGTGCCTTACTTTAAAAAATTAAACCAATAAGCTATGGGACTATTATCAAAGAAAGACAGTAAATTAATATTAGACCCTTTAGCAGATAACAATCCAATTACCATCCAGGTATTGGGTATTTGTTCAGCACTGGCTATTACCGCACAACTAAAGCCATCTATAGTAATGGCCATTTCGGTAGTGTTTGTATTGGGAGTTGGGAACGTAGTTATTTCTCTTATGCGAAATATCATCCCGTCAAAGATTAGAATTATCGTTCAACTTATTGTAGTTGCGACCTTGGTTATCATTGTGGACCAGGTACTGAAAGCTTTCGCTTATGAATTAAGTAAAGAACTCTCGGTATTTATTGGTTTGATTATTACAAACTGTATCATTATGGGACGCTTTGAAGCCTTTGCGTTAGGTAATGGTCCCTGGAGATCTTTCTTAGATGGAATTGGAAACGCAGCCGGATATGGTATTATATTGATAATTGTTGGATTCTTTAGAGAGTTGCTAGGCTCGGGAACCTTATTTGGCTTTAAAGTATTGGGGGACCCTGTTGAAAAATCCGGATTATATGCAATTGGCTATGAGAATAACGGGTTTATGGTATTACCGCCTATGGCTTTGATCGTGGTAGGATTGATTATCTGGGTACAACGTAGTAAGAATAAAGATTTAATTGAAGAAAACTAATAGCAGTTGACAGCTTTCGGTTAGCGAAAGTAACTGAATAGTAAATACAGAATACTAAAAATTTATGGAGCATTTAGAATTATTTTTTAAATCGGTTTTTGTAGATAACATGGTATTTGCATATTTCCTTGGAATGTGTTCTTACCTGGCTGTTTCCAAAAAAGTGAGCACTGCAGTTGGTTTAGGAGCTGCTGTGATCTTTGTATTAACGGTAACGGTACCGTTAAACTGGTTATTGGACCAATACATATTACGTGAAGGAGCACTGGTATGGTTGGGCGAAGGCTATGCGGATTACGACCTTAGTTTCCTGTCTTTTATTCTATTTATTGCTACCATTGCAACAATGGTACAATTGGTAGAGATCATTGTAGAGAAGTTTTCACCGGCACTATACAATTCCTTAGGAATCTTTCTTCCGTTAATTGCTGTAAACTGTGCTATTTTGGGAGGTTCACTCTTTATGCAATCCAGAGATATAGAAAGTTTCACTTTAGCGCTTAATTACGGTTTTAGTTCCGGAATAGGATGGTTTTTAGCAATCGTGGCCATTGCAGCGATACGTGAGAAAATCAGATATAGCAATGTTCCACCACCATTACGTGGTTTAGGGATCACTTTTATTATTACCGGTTTAATGGCGATTGGATTCATGAGCTTTGGTGGAATGCTAACCGGAGGAGATGAAGAGGCTCAGGTTTCTGAAGTGAAAACAGCTCATGTAGAAAATTCTTCAGAAAGTAACACAGAAAATATAGCATCAAACGAAACGGTAGAAGTTTCAGAAATAACACAAGAATAATATGTTTTTAGCAGCGAGCACACTTGGCGTCATAATTGCAACAGTAGTGGCCTTTTTGGTTTTAACCTTGCTTTTGGTTGCGCTATTACTTTTTACGAAACAAAAATTATCGCCTTCGGGACCTGTAAAGATCACCATCAATGATGAAAAAGTAATTGAGGTAGAATCCGGAGGGACATTGCTTTCAACTTTAGGAAATCAAAAAATATTTCTACCGTCTGCTTGTGGTGGAGGTGGAACATGTATTCAGTGTGAATGCCATGTATTGGAAGGAGGGGGAGAAGCCCTACCTACAGAAACGCCACACTTTACACGTAAAGAGTTGAAAGAAGGAGCACGATTATCGTGCCAGGTAAAAGTAAAACAGGATATGAATATTCATATTCCTGAAGAAGTCTTCGGAATTAAAAAGTGGGAGGCAACTGTTGTAAGGAACTATAATGTGGCATCATTTATTAAAGAGTTTGTAGTTGAAATTCCGGAGGATATGAATTACAAGGCCGGAGGATACATTCAAATAGAGATTCCACCGTGTGAAGTGAAGTTTGAAGACATGGATATCACTGCACACCCTGAAGAGCACGATACACCGGATAAGTTTAAAGCCGAATGGGACAAATTTGGACTTTGGCCATTGGTAATGAAGAATACCGAAACGGTAGAAAGAGCCTACTCTATGGCTTCTTACCCTGCAGAAGGGCGTGAGATTATGTTGAATGTCCGTGTGGCAACTCCGCCTTGGGACCGTGCAAAAAATCAATGGATGAGTGTAAATCCGGGTATTGCATCTTCGTATATCTTCAACTGTAAAAAAGGAGATAAAGTAACCATTTCCGGACCTTATGGGGAGTTTTTCATTAACCCTTCGGAAGCTGAGATGCTATATGTTGGAGGAGGAGCCGGAATGGCACCTATGCGTTCACATTTGTATCATTTATTCAGAACCTTAAAAACTGGACGTAAAGTGACCTATTGGTATGGAGGGCGTTCTAAAAGAGAATTATTTTATATAGATCATTTCCGTAATTTGGAAAAAGACTTCCCTAATTTCAAATTCTATATGGCACTTTCCGAACCTATGGAAGAAGATAACTGGAAGGTGAAGAAGGATATCAATGATGAAGGGGACGGTTTTGTAGGTTTTATTCACCAAGTAGTGATAGATAACTATTTAAATCATCATGAAGCACCGGAAGATATAGAATTGTATTTCTGTGGGCCACCGTTAATGAATCAGGCGGTTCAGAAAATGGGTGAAGACTTTGGTATCCCTGATGAAAATATACGTTTCGACGATTTCGGAGGGTAATTTATTTATTACAAAATTCTTAAAGCCGTTTCAATACTTTGAAACGGCTTTTTTATTCTGTATTTTTATAGATGGTTAAGTGTCTTTGGTCGGTAAAATTATTGTTTTTATCGATTAAATGTTGCATTTTTCCGATAAAATGCTATTTTTGATCAATTATATAGTATTTATCATATAATAGTAAACCCCGCGACATTCTTTAATCTTATGAAAAAAATTATTTTATCCTTGTTTCTATTGTCTTTTTTTATGGGTAATGCCCAAAAAGAAGAAAGTACTACTAAGTATTCGGAACAGATTCAGACAATTGTTGATAGCTATGATCAAATAAAATTGACAGAATTGTACAATCGTTATAGCGCAAAACAAATAGCGGAAAAGGAAGCGGCTGTTGCCTATGCGTTGATCCACAATATACCAGTAAAAAAATATAACGAAGATGGTTCTTTCGATGAGCTTCAGAAAATAGCTCCGGACGGTTCTCCGATATATTACACATTACATAATGTGAATGCTGCAATCTCAACACGGGCTAACTACTTGAATACCGGAGGAGGTCTTGGTTTAACAATAGATGGTGATGGTTTAACAGCTTATGTGTGGGATGGTGGGCCTACAAGGCCTACGCATCAGGAATTTGATGGCGCAGGAGGGACCAATAGAGTGACTATCAATGATGGAGTTACAACTCTTAATTCTAATAGTTTTCACGCACAACACGTTACAGGTACTATAGTAGCATCAGGGTTTTCGGCAGCAGCCAAAGGAATGGCATGGAAAGCAGATGCTTTAACATATGATTGGGATAATGATGTAACAGAAGCCACGACAGCTGCCTCATCGGGAATGCTTTTATCAAATCACTCGTATGGTTTTGATGCTACATTGATTCCCAATTCATGGTTTGGACAATATGGTTCCGATGCACGGGAATGGGACGAAATAATGTACAACGCACCTTACTATTTACAGATTAAATCGGCTGGTAATGATGGAGACGATAATGCTTCTAATGGGAATCCATTGGACGGCCAGTCATCTTATGATAAATTGAATGGAGATGCTTGTGCCAAGAATAATCTTGTAATTGCTAACGGTCAGGATGCAAATATTGACGGAAGTGGAAATTTGGTATCAGTAACAAGAAATTCTGGCAGTAGTGAAGGACCAACAGATGATTACCGTATTAAACCAGACATTATGGGAAATGGTACTTTACTAACTTCTACTTTTCATGGAAGTGATAGTGCATATGGGACCATATCGGGAACATCAATGTCTGCTCCTAATGTAACGGGAACGCTTTTACTACTTCAGGATTATTATTTTGATGTTCATGGGGCATTTATGAGAGCCGCAACCCTTAAAGGCCTTGCACTACACACTGCAGATGATGTTTCTCCAACTGGGCCCGATGCCCAAACCGGATGGGGTTTGATGAATGCAAAGGCAGCAGCCGAAACAATTGCAGCCGCGCCAACTAATGCTGTAATTTCTGAATTGACACTTTCCCAGGGACAAACCTACCAGGTTACTATCCAGGCAGACGGTGTAAACCCATTAATGGCTTCCATTTCCTGGACAGATCCGGCCGGAACGATTAATAATGGAACAAATAGTAATACTCCGGCATTGGTAAACGACTTAGATATTAGATTGGATAATGGAACTTCTTTTACTCCATGGAGACTTACAGGAGTTACCACAAATGGTACAGGTGATAACATAGTGGATCCTTATGAAAGAATTGATATTAGTAGTGCTTCTGGCCAGTATACGCTTTCAGTAACACATAAAGGGACTCTTTCGGGTGGATCACAGAACTTTTCTTTGATAGTGACCGGAGGAATTATTTCAGTTACTTCCCCGGAGATCTCTTATAATTCCATTACCGCAATTGCTACCGAACAAACCAATTGTAGTTTCACAGATGTAGTTATGCCTGTTAATATTGCTATGGCTCCATCTCAAGATGCGGACGTTACTTTTACAGTAGCTGGAGGAACAGCAACTAATGGAGTGGATTTTGATCTTATGACAAACTCAGTAACCTTTTTACAAGGTCAGACAACTTCCCAAAATATAACAGTACGTGTTTATCATGACGGTTTTGTTGAAAGCCCGGAAACAATAATTATTGACTTTACAGTTAATGCTAATGGAGGAGATGCAACAGCAAATACAAATGCAGATTCACTTAAAATTACTATTAATAGCGATGATGTTGCTCCGGCAAGTACGCAAGATATTACCCTATTGACCGAAGATTTTGAAGATTGGACCGGTTGGTTAAATGCGGACAGAGATGGTGACGGAGAAGGATGGAAGTCAATTTCTTTTACTTCGGGAGGTTTAACAGGATTCTCAGGACAGTTTGCGGCATCAGAAACAGACCTTACCGTATTAGGAGGATCAGGCTCAGCAAATGCCGATAACTATCTTATTAGTCCGCAAATGACTATACCGGCTGGTGCTACCAATACCGCATTTACTTTTTCTATAGCCGGATATAATGATATAGAGCATTATAGGCTTCAGTGGACAACGGACATCTCATCATATGCAGCAATTGATGCGGGAACCATACTTGAAGAACGTGATGCAACTGCAAATGTAGGGGATGTCAGAACAGTAAATAATACAACCCTGGCAGGGCAAACAGGTTATTTTGTGATCAGGCACTATAATTCCGCGGCAAATAACGGACTTCTGTTTTTTGATGCTCTTGACATTACAGTAACTATTGAAAGCCCAGTACAAACTGCAGTAAATACCGGAACTACAAATGACCAGATCGACCTGCCTGGTACAGGAACAATGTATACTTCAGATAGTGCTTCTGGAGATGTAATGCTGGATATTACCAATAGCAATACACATGATTTTGGTTGTGTAGACGTTTCGGTTTCCAGGGCGGGAACCGGAGCACAATCTAACAATGGTAGTTCTTCTCCTAATTTAGTGATGGATAAGACATTTGATATTACTCCAACATTTGTGACCGGATCGGGTAGTACAAGTATTACATTTTATTTCACTGAAGCTGAAATTGCAGGATGGGAGGCAGCAACAGGCTTATCAAGAAACGTTTTAACTTCCGGAAGATATACGGGAGGAGCACTGAATGAAACATCTACATTAACGATCGGTTCTTTTGCTTCTAATGTTACTTTAACAGGAACATTTACAGGACTGGAGGGAACCTATTTATTTGGCCCGGCCGGCGCGTTTGTATCCTGTCCGGGAAGTGTTAAGACCTGGAACGGTTCTTCATGGAGTCCAACAGGAGTACCGGATATTACAAATTCTGTGGTGATTGCAGGGCCCTATAACACAGATACGGACGGAGACATTGTTGCCTGTGACCTTACAATTAATTTAGGGGCAACACTTACCATTCCTGCCAATAGTTTTATAGACATATATGGAAACATTACTGTAAACGGAAACTTAGTGGTAGAGCATCAGGGAAGTGTTGTGCAGACTAATTCCAATGCATTAGTAACTAAAGGAGGAAGTGCCAACATTAATGTAGAGCTAACGACTCCAGTTTTACAAACTCGGGACTTTATGGTACTGGGAAGCCCAATGAGCGCCGAGACCCGTACCGGTGTGTACAATAGCGCATTCCTGGTACTGGAACATACTCCTGCCAGCTTTTTGCCCCATCCGGGAGTACCGGCAGGAGGAACTAATTTTGCAGATGACAATAATGATTTCTGGACCTCTTTTGCAAGCGGGCCTATTAATGTGGGGGAAGGATATATTGTGCGCCCACAATCCGGATATACAGATCCTGCTAATACAACCTTTGATATGACCTACACTCAAGGAACCTTAAATAATGGGGATGTAATGAGAACGGTCGTTTATAATGGAGCAGGGACCAATCCGGACGGAACACCAAACGCATTGGCCAATCCATACGCTTCTGCGATCTCGGCCTCTCAATTCATAAGTGATAATGCTTTGGTAGACAGGATCTATTTCTGGGAGCATTTAACCCCTCCCAGCCCAAGTACCCCAGGTGCCGGAAGTATCAATTTTTCTATGGATGATATTTCTATGTATATAGATGGAGGTGCCTTACCGGCAGCTAATGATGGAGGAGGGACAACAACTCCTAATGGGGTTATTGCTACCGGACAAGGATTTGGAGTAAAGATCAAATCAAACCTTACTTCTACAGTTACTTTTAAAAATAGTATGCGCTTAACTACAGGAAATACAACTTTAAGAAACTCTGTAGATATTGAAAGAATATTGTTGAAAGTACGAAACGAGAACTATGGTATTGGTAGCTATGCTTTGGTTGCGTTTAACCCATTGGCAACTTCCGGACTGGATTCAAAATATGATGCTGAGCGATTAGCTACAACAATTTCATTATACTCCCAGATAGAGAATGAAACAAAGCAGCTTGGGATTCAGAGTAGAGAAACCTTTGATAGTAGCATGAAGATTTCTATGGGTTTTGCCAGTCAGGTGGATGCGGAGACTCTTTATACAATTTCTATTGCTGAAATAGAGGGAATCAATATAAGTAACGCTACCGTATTCTTAGTGGATAATCAGGAAAACGTGATCCATAATTTAAGTACCGGCAATTATGAATTTAAGAGTGGTAAAGGAACTTTCAATCAAAGATTTACATTGATGTTCGAAGAAGAGGTGGTCTTGGATACCGATGATACTAATCTGAAAAGAATAGTTGTTTTCCCAAACCCTGCGAAAAATATCCTGAATATTGTATCTCCACAAAGTCCTATTACAAGTGTTGAGATGTATGATGTTGGAGGTAGAGTAGTGAACCGTGTTGTAGTTAAAGGAGAAGGAAGTTATCAGATGGATATTTCCGCTTTAGAAACTGCTATTTATTTTGTGAAAATACATACCGAAAATGGTACGATCACAAAAAGGGTTGTGAAGTATTAACATCAAAAGATCAGAAATTTAAAGCACTTTCAACATACTGGAAGTGCTTTTCTTATTCTTAAATGTAGTCTTTTTCTTTAATTTGTTAAAAAAAATAGTATTTAATCGTTTTTTAATGCTTTTTGTCTAATAATTTGTTTATTATTGTTTCTGATATAACCAATTATTATGAAGAAATACTTACAGCCTCAAGCCTATACCCTTATCTGGGTTTTATGTATCATTTTTAGTTTTTCAACAGATCTAACTGCCCAGGTGGGAATCAATACTACTTCTCCGGGAAATGGTGCCATGTTAGATATTACCAGTACAGATAAAGGTATATTGATCCCCAATGTAGCACTTACTGCAACAAATGCCAGTACACCTATAACTCCTGCTCCTGCAACTAGTTTGTTGGTCTATAATACTGCCACGGCAGGATCCGGGAGTACTGCAGTTGCTCCGGGATATTATTATTGGGATGGAAGCCAATGGGTTGTTATTACTTTTAAAGATGGTGACTTTCATGAGGTAGGTACTTCACTTCCTCCGGATGCGATCACAGACGATGTTTTTAGAACCGGTAAAGTTGCCATAGGAAAAACAACAGCCAGTTCTGCTTTAGATGTTCAGGATAATACTTCTGCTAATGCTGCAAGTATTGCAACAACTGGTTCTACAAATGCGCTTAGTGTTAAGGTTTCCGGATCGAATTCCGGAACATCTCGCGGTTTATATGTAGATTATGTTAATAATGATTCCGGTAGTACAGATCAATATGCAATCAGTACTTATGTAAGAGGCGGATCAGGATCGGGAAGGCGATACGGCCTATACAATAATTTAAATGCAACTGCAGGAAGCACCAGGCAGCTTGCAGGTATATATAATAAAATTAATACCGGGGCCGGAACCAGGTGGGGAGTTTATAATAACCTAAAAGGTACGGAAGACGGAACCAGAACGGGAGTTTATAATGATATTGGAGACGATGGAGCCGCAGGGAACGGTACACATTCCGGTATTATCAACGATGTAGATGGATCCGGAACAGGAGACAAGTATGGAATTCAAAATCAATTAGGAGGAAATGGAGATCAATATGGTACCTATAATGATATAAATAATACAGAGGCCGGTAAAAATGGTTACGGTACTTTTAATGATATCAATAGTGCTACTGGAACCAATTATGCAGGTTGGTTTGATTCATATGGAACCGGCGGTACTTATTATGCTGCAGTATTTAACAGAGGGCATGTAGTTGCTAACGAAGCAAGTGGAGATTTTGACTTCAGGATTGAAGGGCAGACCGATGCAAATTTATTTTTTGCTGATGCCAGTACAGATAGAGTAGGAATTGGTACGGCAACACCAGGATATACACTGGATGTAGCCGGAGATATTAACCTAACAGGTACCCTGAGAAATACAGGAGGAGCTTACACCTATCCTGATTATGTATTCGAAACGTATTACGCCGGATTTTCAGAATATAATAAGACGTATAGCCTGAAGAGCCTAAAAGAAGTCGAAGCGTTTTTAATGAAGAACAATCACTTACCTAATGTTCAGAGCAGAAAAGAAGTTATGGATAATGGATGGAATGTTACTGAAGGAATTCGTGATAACCTTGAAAAAGTGGAGGAGTTATTTTTACATAATATTGAAGCTTCCAAAAAAATTGAAACACTGGAAATCGAAAATAACCAGCTAAAAGAACAACTTGATAAAGCTGTAGACGCTATTGAAGCACTAAACAAAAGATTAAGTGAACTGGAAAAGAAATCATAATGATTACTTTTCATATAAGTTAGCATAGAATTGTTGTTTTGGTCTTCAGCTTAAAAAAGTGATAAAACCAAAACAACAATTCTTATATAGAAGAATTGAAGATAAGTTTCCCCGATTTAAACATATCATACAAGATGAAAACCTCTTACCTATTTACACTTTTAGTTATATTTTTAACCTTTACAACCAATGCACAGGTAGTAAGCACTTCGGGTTATTGGACCGAGATCGGCGATGTGAATTTGAGTATTGTTACTTCAGATGGTGATAATGGTGATGGAGTAGGTGACGGAGCTATTTTTGTTGATGGACAGTCTGCGGTTGTCGGGCAAGGAGTTACTCACACTTTCGGTGGAGCCATGACTTTAGGAGAGTCCATTGTAATAAATACCTATACTTACAATGTCAATGTCTCTTATGTTCGTTTCAATGTAGAACTTTATAATGTTACAGATAATACTGTTCTGGCTTCAACAGCTTCACCCGTATTAATTTCGAACAGTAGTTCACCTCCGGTATTAACCACATTGAATTACACGGCAGTTGCCAGTGATGTTGGAGATACCTTACAGGTTAGATATATTAGAAATGATCCCGGGGATACATATCGTAATTTGGCAATAGATAACCTTTCGCTCAATGGAAGTTATGTTTCTTTAAGCCTGGCCCAGACCTGTCCTTTTACATTAACTCCGGACCTATCCCTAATTTCTTCTAATGCAACCATAGAAGCTGAAATAAATCTGGCAGTTGACCGGTTTTCAGATAGTTATTTAGGTACCAGTGCACCTTCGGCAGGAACATTGTCTTCTGCAGAAAGCTCGTATGCTGCTTTGAATATAAGTGTAACGGGTGGTGTAATATCCGGTGACGCTATGAGCTCATTCAGCACAGCTTCCTTTTTAAAAACATTTGCTCAGCATTTAAAATTCAACCCCGGTGATACTGCCATTCAGGAAAAGGCAAACAATACGGTATGGTGGGTAGCAAAACAATTTTGTTCGGGTTCCCTGTCATTGGATAGCCAGATGTATTCTTATGAAGATTTTGCCAGGCCCGCTTCTTTACTGAAAGATTTTCTTGACACGGATGTCAAGGACCTGTTCGCTTATACTTTATATGAACACTCAGTTGAGTTTGAACATTACTGGGTCGCTACCTATGATACTGCCTATCAAACTGCAAATGGTAGTATTAATACCGATCTGGTCTACAATATATTAGATGCTATGATGGCTTATAGCTTGTGGTATGACACTGCCGATGAACGCTATCGGTATATGCGAGGCTTTAAAAGGTATTTGGAGCGTTTTTTCTCCTATACAGTTGGCACAACAGATGGAATAAAAGCAGATGGTTCCGGTTTTCATCACTGGACCGCCTATAACAATTATTTGTACGCTTATAAGACGGCTGCAAGTTTGCTGTATTATTTAAGAGGAACCAGTTTTCAGGTAGATCAGGCGAGTTATGAGGTATTCAGAAATGCGGTGTATAATCAATACATGCAAGCTAATGATGATGGTATACAAGCATTATCTACAAATGGTAGAAGACCCGAATTAAGAATCAGGCAATTTAACCAGTCAAGCTTAAAACTTTTAGCGATTGCAGGTGGAGATATTTTAGGATTACCAACAGCCGACCCGATTTTTGCGGGAATGTATAACCGAATCTATGGCGTAGATGCAGAGTTCAATTATAGCAGTCTCTTACCATTTACGGAAGGATTTTTTCAGTTCAATCATGCTTCGGCAGGTGCTTTCAGAAAGGACAACTGGGTAGTATTCAACAAAGGATTTTCTAACAATATGTGGGGTAGTGAGATCTACACTACCGCAAACAGATATGGTCGTTACCAAAGTTATGGAGCCTTAGAGGTTTTATATCCCGGTGATCTGGAGACTGGTAATGGCTATGATGTAGATACCTGGGATTGGAACTATAGCCCCGGCGCTACGGTGATAAGATTACCCTGGGCAGAATTGCACGGAGAGAGAGGCAGGATTGATGAGTTACAGCAAAACCGATTTGTAGGAGCATTGACCCTTAACAAAAAGAATAGTGAATTGTTACTGAACAATCATGGAGACTATGGTCTGTTTGCGATGGATTTTCAGGAACAGGAAGGCCTGGGTTGGGGAACTACCCATTCTACCAATAACCACAATAATACATTCACATTTAAAAAATCGAGTTTTTATTTTGATGACATTATTGTTTGTCTGGGATCCGGAATTTCTAATGATGACACTACCAATCCAACGATCACAACCTTGTATCAGCGTATAGATAATACCGGAAACGGAGTTACCGTAGATGGAAGTAGTCAATCTTCTTTGAGTGAAGTGAGCTTCAGTGGTGCTACAGATCATTGGGTCTTGAGCAACTATGGGACAGGGTTTTATTTACTCTCGGGAGGACATAGTCTAAAAGTTAGTAAAGCTGTACAGCAAACTCCTAATTATAACCAGATATGGCCTGTAGATTATAGTGGCAATGCTACAGACACATATTATATAGGATATCTGGACCATGGAACGAGCCCTTCAAATGAAAGCTACGAATACATTTTAAAACCGGATTCTTCTATTTCTGAAATGCAATCCCTGGATACAGATATACAAGGAGGCAATAAACCTTATACCGTACATCAACAGAATGCCAATGCACATATTGTAGAGCATGAGTCAAAGAATATTTGGGGTTATGCTTTTTTCAATAGTGCCGCCAACCTTAGTTATGATTATGTAACGGATGTAAATTCTTCATGTTTGGTGATGACAGAATACGATAGTACAGCCCAGACCTTATTACTTTCTTTAAGCAATCCGGATATAGGATTTGATAGCAGGTCGTATGCTGCTTCAATTACAGTAGTAAAAGAAGTTACTTTACAAGGAGAGTGGCATTTTGTAACTACCAATCCTGCTGTTCAGATCACCTCTGCCAATGCTACCGAGACTGTGATCGAATTTACAACCGTTGATGGCCTTTCGTATGAAGTCCTTCTTGAACAGGGGCCGGAAACCTGTGCTTCAACAACAACTTTTTCGTCCGGATCGTGGGATAATGGAAATCCGGATGTGACCAAAAAAGCAATATTCACTGAAGATTATAATACTTCAAGTGGAAACATAGACGCATGTACCTGTGAAGTAAGGGCCGGACAGACCGTGACAGTTGAAGCTGGTAATTATATGAAGATCAATGGAAACATAGCTGTAAACGGAAGCCTGATCGTAAAACATACGGGAAGCGTCGTTCAAACAGATGGTGCTGCTACTGTGACCAACAACGGAACCATCAATGTAGAACTCACCACCCCTGTTTTACAGACCCGTGACTTTATGGTGCTGGGAAGCCCTATGAGTGGTGAAACACGTACCGATGTATTTGGAAGTGCTTTCTTGGTTCTGGAACATACACCGGCCAACTTCTTACCACACCCGGGCGTACTCGCAGGAGGAACCAACTTCGCCGATGACAATGGAGATTTCTGGACTTCTTTTGCAAGTGGACCCATCAATGTGGGAGAAGGATATATTGTAAGGCCTCAATCCGGGTACACCGATCCGGCCAATACCACCTTTGATATGACCTATACCAAGGGAACCCTTAACAACGGAGACATCACAAGGCCTATTGTTTACAATGGAGCCGGACCTAACCCAGATGGAACACCCAATGCATTGGCCAATCCGTATGCTTCTGCCATATCGGCCTCTCAGTTTATCAGTGCCAATCCGCTGGTGGACAGGATCTATTTCTGGGAACATTTGACCCCACCAAGCCCAAGTACGCCCGGTGCGGGAAGTATCAACTTCTCTATGGATGATATCTCCATGTATATAGACGGAGGTGCCCTACCGGCAGCTAACGATCCCGGTACCAGTACACAATCCAATGGAGTGATCGCCACCGGACAGGGATTTGGTATCAAGGCCTTTGGTGCAGGAAATGTAACCTTTACAAACGCGATGCGATTGACCAGCGGTAACACAACCTTAAGAAACCCGGTCGATATAGAAAAAGTATTGCTGAAAGTTCGAAACGAACAATACGGAATAGGAAGTCATGCACTAATAGCATTCAACCCCCTGGCAACACAAGGATTAGACGAAAGATATGATGCACAAAGATTAGCAACGACCATTTCTCTATACTCTCATTTGGAAAATGGAACACAACAATTAGGTATTCAAAGCAGGGAAGCCTTTGACTCTGCCATAAAAGTATCCATGGGATTTGCATCTCAGGTGGATGCAGATACCTATTACACCATATCCATTGCTTCTTTGGAAGGAAACAATATTGCAAATACCAAGATATTACTGGTTGACAATCAGGAGAATTTCATCCATAATCTAACCGGTCAGGGAGACTACCAATTTAAGGCAGGAAAAGGAACTTTCAATCAAAGGTTTACATTGATGTTCGAAGAAGAGGTGGTCCTAGATACCGATGACAATAATCTGAAAAGAATAGCTGTCTTTCCAAATCCTGCAAAAAATATCTTGAATATTGTATCTCCACAAACACCAATTGCAGATGTCGAAGTGTATGATGTTAGAGGTAGAGTGGTGAACCGGATTGCTGTTAAAGGAGAAGGAAGTTATCAGATGGACATTTCGGCATTAGAGACAGCCATGTATTTTGTGAAAATACATACCGAAAATGGTTCGATCACAAAAAGGATCGTCAAACATTAATTAAAAAATATTGATAAAGAAAACGTCTTCAGGAAAACTGAAGGCGTTTTTTTATTTCATATTTGAAATAAAACATTCCATTTTAAGTTGTTATTTGAGTATGAAGAGAGTTATTGTATTTGTGATAATTGCTTTGGGAATTGGACTTTTCTTCTTTTCAAAAAAAGGAAAAAAAGCTAAAAATATTGCTTTGAGCTATGTAGTTGCTCCTAATTATATAAACGAGAAAGGGGCTACTATTTCAGAAAGAATCAATGTTCCTGAAGGGTATATACGGGAAATATACGCTGAAGGAACTTTTAAGAATTCAATTCAGAAGTATCCGCTAAAACCTTTTGATGCAAAGATCATTAATTATGATGGTAGTGCATACATATACCAAAAGGGTCACGTTGGAATTCTGGAGATCCCGGTGCCTGAAAATGGGTTACAACAGTGCGCAGATGCATTGATAAGGATACGGGCAGAATATCTGTGGGATCGTAACGAAAAAGACAAGATCGGCTTTAATTTTACATCTGGTCACTACTGCTCATGGAAAAAGTATGCCGAGGGGTACCGCCCTAAGATTAACGGTAATAAAGTTACTTTTTTGAAAACTGCCGGTGCGAATTCTTCAAAAAAAAATTTTTACAATTATCTTAACCTTATATACATGTATGCAGGTACTCAATCCTTGTTTGACGAATTACCAGCTATTAATTCTATAGATGCTGTTGAGGTAGGAGATATGCTTATCTATCCGGGTAGTCCCGGGCATGTTGTAATGGTAGTAGATAAAGCTACCAATTCTGAAGGTGAAAAATTGTTTATTTTAGCCCAGGGAAATACACCGGCACAAAGTGTTCATGTTTTAAAGAATCTGAATGACCCCGGAATAAGTCCGTGGTACAAGCTGGAGATGGGTGCACACCTTGAAATTCCTACTTATTATTTTAATGAAACAAAGTTTATTCGATTCAAAGATATATGAAAGAAGAACTTACCGAGCAGGAACTACATAATCTGGCTATGAATATTGTAGGTAAGGATCTGGAAGAAAAGGGCTATGAGTTTTTGGGCGTAAATTCTAAGCTGAAGAAAGATCCGCAGTTTGTAGCTTTAAAGGACAAGAACTTACATTTTGTAATTGTTCGTGCCATTTCGTACCCTGAAGATGCCAATGTGTACGATCCTGTCTTTATGCAAACCATCAAACAACATGCACTAAAATTTGAAGCGAAAATGTATTATGCCGGAGTAGGATTAGGGCATGGTAGTGATTACGCAAAGCCGGTCATTAAAAATGAAGCCTATACAATGGTATACAATGGCTTACAAGAGATTTTATGAAATGAACATAAACAAATTAATTTTTTGCTTACCTACTGAAATAATTAATTTTTTTGTGTGAAAGCACAGCGGTTGATCTAAGCAGAAAAGTTTTATTGTGCTCACTTTCAGATTAATAAAAATTTTTAAATAGATGAAAATACTTTACTTCATTCCCGTCTTAGCTTTATTTTTTTCTTGTAAAGAAGAAACTCCACAGGCTTTTGTTTTACAGGGTGATGCTTTTGGAACTACGTATTCTATACAATATTATGCCCCTGAAATATTTGACGCCGAAAAAGGTATTGACTCGGTTCTTCATGCAGTAAACAGATCGGTAAGTACTTATATGCCAAATAGTGATATTTCAAAAATAAACCGGGGAGATACCACGGTTGTTGTAGATGCTATTTTTAAAGAAGTATTTCGTATTTCCGAGGCTGTACATAAAAATTCCCATGGTTATTTTGACCCCACTATCGGAGTATTACGTAATGCCTACGGATTTGGAGATACAAAGCCTGTTGAAGAGATAGATGCACATGTACTCGACTCGTTAATGCGATATGTAGGTTTCAATAAAGTAACTATTTTGAGTTCCGGGAGGGTAATGAAAGAACATCCTGAGATTTACTTCGATTTTAATGCGGTGGCAAAAGGCTACGGAATTGATTGCCTGGGACGTTATTTAGAAGCTCAGGGAATTACTAATTACCTAATTGAGTTGGGAGGGGAAATTTTAACAAGAGGTAAGAATCTTTCCAGGGAGAAGCCTTGGATCGTTGGCATCGAGACAGTAGATTCTCAATTGGAAAACCGAAATTATCAAGCGACTATTACTTTGAAAGATATGGCTATGGCCTCTTCCGGGAATTATCGTAAATACAGGATCGATTCCATTACCGGAAAAAAATACGTACACACATTAAACCCCCTTACCGGCTCCGCAGAGCAAAGCGATGTTACAAGTGCAACTGTGGTAGCAAATTCGTGTGGAGAGGCAGATGCTTATGCAACTGCTTTAATGGCATTGGGGCTTAATAGATCAAAAGAACTTTTGGAAGTAACCTCCGGAATCAGCGCATACCTTACGTACAATGATTCACTTGGAAATGCCAGGGTTTTTATGACAGAGGATTTTGAAAAACTATTGGTTGATTGACTTTCTGCAAACCGGAAGGAGTTCTCCTTTGGCTAAGCGATAGTTCTCGATTTCTTCTTCGGAAAAGGTCTCCGTATAATTAACGGCTTCAACATTAAACCCAATACTTTTTAATTTCTCAAAATAATCCATTCCGTAGATGCGTACGTGATCGTATTGCCCAAATATCCTGGCACGTTCTTTTGGATCTGTGATACTATTGTCTTCAAAAGTAATTTCTCTACCCTCTTCATACGGAACCTGTAAAATAGCAGTTCCCCCGGGAGCCAATACACGGTATAGCTCCTGCATGGCTTTTGTGTCATCCGGAATATGTTCCAACACATGGTTGCATATTATAAAATCATACAGATCGTTCTCAAAAGGTAGGTTGCAAATATCCGCCTTTACATCTGCAATGGGTGAGTTTAGGTCTGTTGTTGTATATTCCAGGTTTTTCATTTTACGAAAACGTTTGTAAAATGCCTGTTCAGGAGCGAAATGAAGCACTTTTTGTTTTTCTGAAAAGAAAGGAGTTTCATTTTTTAAGTACAGCCAGAATAATCTATGGCGCTCCAAAGAAAATGTACCGGGAGCCAATACGTTTTCACGCACTTTCTCATAACCGTAAGGCAAAAACTTTCGGAAGGACCTCCCGTCGATGGGATCGGTATATTTGGTTCCTTTTAAGAAGAATGCCACAACAGGGCGAACCGCAAAGCTGATTCGTATCAGTAAAGTTCGCGGAAATAAATTCAGAAAAAATTTAAAAAGCTTTTGCATTGTGTGGTAAGTTACAATACCAATTCTTTCTGCCGGAATTCTTTTTCTTCATCGTTTTCAATTCCAAGAGCTTCGTAGATATATGCAAATGTGGACAATAACTCAGGTTTTCCATTCACCAGGGCAACATTGTGCTCAAAGTGCGCACTTGGTTTCCGGTCCAAAGTAAGAATGGTCCAACCATCCTGGAGCTGTTCTATTCTTCGGGTTCCCAAATTGATCATAGGCTCAATGGCTACAGTCATTCCTTCTACGAATTTTTTACCTTTTCCTCGTCTTCCGTAGTTGGGCATTTCAGGGTCTTCATGCATTTTTCTTCCCAGGCCGTGGCCTACCAATTCACGTACAACTCCATAACCGTGTGCTTCACAATATTGTTGAATGGCGTATCCTACATCACCAGTCCTGTTTCCGGCTTTAAATTCTCTAATACCTACATATAAGGATTCTTTAGTGATTTTGAGAAGCTTTTCAACTTCAGAAGAAACCTCACCCACTTTAAACGTATACGCATGGTCACCATAAAAATCATTCTTAATCGCACCACAATCAATAGAAATGATATCTCCTTCTTTAAGAGGTGTATTGTTTGGGATTCCGTGAACTACTTGCGCATTGGGGCTCATGCAAAGTGTATTTGGAAAATCGTATAATCCCAAAAAACCGGGAACTGCACCGTGGTCACGGATAAATTCTTCGGCCAATTTATCCAAATGAAGTGTTGTAACACCTGGTTTTACTTCTTTGGCAAGTATACCCAATGTTTTGGAAACTATCAAAGCAGCTTCTCGCATTAATTCTATTTCTTCACTGGTCTTTGGTATGATCATACTGTTTGCTTAAAAGGAAAACCATCCTTTTTTTCTTTTTTTGTATTCTGAACCGGCAGGCTTTTCTTCACCGATCAAAATTTGATGTATTTCCCCCCAACTTTTCAATCCCCCAACATTTCTATCATCAATAAAAAGGTCGGCATTGATTTTCCGGCTGTATTTGGGGTCAAATTCTTCTTCAGGAAAACTTTTATTTACTGCATAAAAGGTAATTCCATTCTTTTCGCAAAACCGAACTGCATCATCCAAGGCTTTGCCATTTCGATAGGTCCAAAGAATCAATCTGTGTCCCTTTTCCTGTAGTTTTTTCATGGTATCAAAAGCGAAGAGCATAGGCTTGCCTATTCTTGGATATTCATCTTCAACGATTGTTCCGTCAAAATCTACTGCTATTGTATATGTTTCGTGTACCATACGGTATTTAAAACCGCAAAAATACGAAGAATATTACCATTTTTAAAGTATAATATTACCAGAGGAAGCGTACATCTGTTAAATAAGAGATCCCCGGGTCATTGCATCAGGTTTTTCTATACCCATTAGTTTTAAAACTGTTGGTGCAATATCTCCTAAAATACCTTCTTTTACCTGTGTAACATCATGATCTACAATTATTAAAGGAACCGGATTTGTTGTGTGTGCCGTATGGGGTGAACCATCCGGATTGCGCATTGTCTCACTGTTACCGTGATCTGCTAAAATGATGGTTGTATATCCATTTTCACTGGCAGCATTAACAACTGCTTCAGCACATTTGTCTACGGTTTCACATGCTTTTACAGCTGCTTCAAAAACACCGGTGTGTCCTACCATATCCGGATTGGCAAAATTCAGGCAGATAAAATCTGCTGCTTTCGAACGTATCTCGGGAAGTATCTTGTCTCTCACATCATAGGCACTCATTTCTGGCTGCATATCGTACGTGGCTACTTTAGGAGAAGGGCAAAGAATACGCTTTTCCTTTTCAAAAGGTTCTTCACGCCCTCCATTGAAGAAGAAGGTAACATGAGGGTATTTTTCGGTCTCGGCGATACGTATTTGCGTTTTTCCATTTTCCTCCAATACTTCGCCCAGGGTATCCTTTATATTCTCTTTGTTATAAACGGTTTTAACATCTTTGTACGAATCGTCATAATTAGTAAGTGTCACATAATATAGAGGGATCTTTTTCATCCCAAAATCATCGTGATCCCGTTGCGTTAAAACTTCGGTCAATTGACGGCCACGGTCGGTACGAAAGTTGAAAAAGATAATAACATCATTTTCAGAGATAGTTCCAACGGGTTTACCTCCTTCGGTTAGAACTATTGGCTCGATGAACTCATCGGTAATTCCTTCGGCATAGCTTTCCTGTATCGTTTGAATGATATTCTCTGAAGCTTTTCCTTTTCCGAAGACTAAAAGGTCATATGCTTTCTTTACACGTTCCCATCGCTTATCACGATCCATGGCGTAGTATCGCCCAACTACCGAAGCCAATTTTCCGGTGGTTCTTGAAAGATGTTCCTGTAGATCCTCGATATGTCCAACTCCCGATCTTGGATCAACATCCCTACCATCTGTAAAAGCGTGTACAAATACTTTTTTAAGGCCCTCATCATTTGCGGTGGTCAATAAACCTTTTAAGTGGTCAATATGTGAGTGCACACCTCCGTCCGAAACCAATCCAAGGAAATGGATATTCTTATCATATTTTTTGGCATATGCAAAAGCTTGCTTTAAAACCGGTTCATCTTTTAAGGTATTGTTTTCTATCGCCATATTCACTTTTGCCAGATCCTGGTATACAATACGCCCGGCACCTAAATTCATATGACCTACTTCGCTGTTTCCCATCTGTCCTTCCGGTAATCCTACATTCATTCCATGGGTGAGTAATTGGGTATTTGGGTATTTTGAATATAAGGAATCTATAAAAGGGGTATTAGCTTGAGCTATGGCAGAAACAGCCGGCTCCTGAGTGATTCCCCAGCCATCTAGTATTAGTAAAAGGACTTTTTTATTCATCCGGCAAAGATAAAAACAAAATCCCGCTTAAGCGGGATTTGAGCAGTGATTTAATGATTATTCTATCCTCCATATTTTTCAATGGATTCTTTTATTTTTTGAATACGGTTGTCCGGGTCGGGGTGGGTACTTTGAAACTCAGGTACACGGTTTGAACCGCCGGCAGCTTTTAAGATCTCCATCACATCGATCATTTCCCGGGGTTCGTACCCTGCTTTGATCATAAACCGAACTCCCAGGTCATCACTTTCCAATTCGTCACCCCGGCCATTACCCAGCAATACATTTTGCCCGATCCCCGAAACCAATCCTCCGGCATCAGCACCAACAGAAGCTCCCTGGGCAAGGGTTTGCCAAAACTCGCTATTTGCTATTCGTTCAGCCGAATGACGCCCAAGAACATGTCCGATCTCATGGCCCAATACACCGGCTAACTGGTCTTCGTTTTCCAGTTTTGAAAGTAGGGCATAGGTAATGAATATCTGCCCTCCCGGTAAGGCAAAGGCATTGACGGTATTTTGATCTGCCAGTAAATGAAAGTCATATTGATAAGGAGTGTCCCTTGCCACACTACTATTCACTAGCTTATTTCCTACCATATCGACATAGGCCTGCATACGTTCGTCGGGATGTAAACCGCCATATTCCCGCGCCATCTGGGGAGCACTTTGCAGTCCAATGGCGATCTCTTCTTCAGTGGTCAATGATATGGCTTGTTCCTTCCCCGTATATGGGTTTTCTTCTGTATTGGAGCATTTTTTAAAAAACGCAAAGGCCACAATGGCAAGGCCTATAAAGATTCTTATTTTCCAGCTACCTCTTCTCATAGTTAAAATTTAATGACTTAAAGTTACTAAAGTAATTTGGGATTAATATCCAAAATATTCTCTGTACGGTATTTTGAAATAAATTCATCTGAAAAATGTTCGGCACCCATAATTTTTTCTTCCAAAAGGATTTGTTTCAGGTCCAGCTTTTTATAGGCTTGCAACATTGGCTTTGAAACAGGGGCATAACTAAAGTGCCAGGGCTCATATTTAAAACCTTTTCGATTGGCATTGTGGGTATATACTTCAAAGAAACCAAAGGAATTGGCATTTTCATTCAACCAGTCTTTCAGTTTGCAAAAAGGACCATCACCATGAAAGTGCTTCGCCTGTAATACACTTTCGGGGCGAGGAGCGTTTGCATCGATAATGTCGATGTCGGTCCCCCAATGGTGTCGGGAAGTTCCGGGAATGGTCGAATATTCAATGATCTTTTCAATGGCTTGTATAGGAGTTAACCCTTCTCCGGTAAACCGCCTGTATTTTTCTTCAAAGATCTCTTTTTGCCTCTGAAAGCTTCTATAGGCCGAAACGATTTCAATATTGATACCCTCTTTGGCTGCTGCATCTTTCATTTTTTGAAATGCAGCCTTCACTTCTATATGCATGGTAGAAGTATAAGAATCTCCGGTAATGTCCGGATTTCCTTTGCCAATGAGTTGTTCCCGTGTAAAATTTTCCTGGAGTGCCATGAATGAAATTTGTGGAAGAATACCAAAGCCGGCTACAGCTATGCTTGTAATTTTTATGAATGTATCTCGGGTCATTTATGTTTTAAAATTGAGTAACAGAAAAAATTATGACAATCAAGATACTATATTTCAATGTAACTATTGCAATACAATTTTAAGTGGGTTTTTTGTCCTATTTTTGAGATGAATAAAATTTTAAAATGAATTTGAATCCAAATGCAAGGATATCAAAGTAATAGCTATGACCGTTAAATTTCTCATTATTCCTCCCAAGGATATTTTAATTATTGTTCCGTTACTGCAAAAACTAGGAAATAAAAGTATTTCCGAAGCGGTTTTAAAAGAGCGTGTTTTGGAAATGTCACAGCAGAATTATGAATGTATAGGAATCTATGATGCTGCAAAATTAATTGGAATTTGCGGGATGTGGTTTCAGACGAGGCATTATGCGGGTAAGAGCATGGAGGTAGACCATGTGATCATCGACGATACTCATAGAAGTAAAGGTATTGGTAATAGTTTGATGGAGTTTGTTTATGAATACGCTCAAAAAAAAGATTGTAACTGGGTAGAGTTAAACACATATGTAGATAACTATCCTTCTCATAAATTTTATGCGAATCAAGGTTTTATAGCACGCGGCTATCATTTTATAAAGATGCTTTAGCTAAGGAGCACACCAAGTTCTGTACCTGGTTCTATTTCAAAAGGTTCTTTGTCCTGTTGGAAAATCCTGGCAGAATGTTCTCCTTTCAAAATAACAGTATCTCCGGTTACTTGTAACCAACTTCCTTCCCTAAGCCCAGCCACCGGAATGTTATTTTGTGTGTGGTATTCTTTTATTCGGGTTTCCCGGGTCTCGCCCATATGTGTACTTGTTGGATCGGGATCCAGGTAATGAGGGTTGATATTAAATGGTATGGCTCCTAATGTTTTAAAAGACGGAGGATATACAATGGGCATATCATTCGTGGTTTGCATTGTCACACCGCAAATATTGCTCCCCGCACTGGTACCCAGATAGGGAAGCCCATTGAAAATAGCATCCCGTAAAGGTTGCATTAAGCCATTTTGGTACAGTTGTGAAACCAATACAAATGTGTTTCCTCCACCGGTAAAAACTCCTTTTGCATTTTTTATTGCTGTTTCGGCATTGTCGAAGGTATGAATTCCTACGAGTTTTTTACCTATTTGTGAAAATGCCTCGGCTGCCTTTTCTGTATATGTGTCATGAGAAATTCCACCGGGGCGCGCATAAGGAATGAAGAGAACTTCTTCAGTATTAGAAAACAAATGTGAAATTTCTTCTAATAGATAATCGAGATGACTCCCTCCATAAACTGTAGAGGTACTGGCAACAATAAGGTTCTTCATAGAAAGATGTATAAAGTGTAAATTTAACAAATAGAAGCATAACCTTAAGACTTTAGTAAGAAAACAAACAGTACTTTTAAACTATGCAAAGATTTCTGTTCGTCATATTGTTTTTTTCTTTTCCAATGTATGTTTTTTCTCAGAACATTGAACGTGTTAAAATTCAGGGAAAGATCACTGCTCCTCTAGGCGAAGATGTGGAGAGTGTGAATGTGTATAATATTTCTTCACAGAAAGGCACCATAACAAATATTACGGGTGATTTTGAACTGGATGTTGCCGAAAATGACCGTATACAGGTTACTGCCATACAATTTCAGAGTTTTACGATCATTGTCGATAAAGGAGTTATCGATAAAAAACGAATGGCGATCTATCTGAACCCTACTGTGAATCAGTTAGAAGAAGTGGTTGTAAGCCCATACGATCTTTCCGGAAATATCATTGCGGATCTTAAAAGGATTAAAACAGCAAATATGAACCCTCAATGGGACCTGTCCTATACAACCCTGGAGTTTGGTTACGAATTCTCGGATGACCAGTACAGTTCTATTGATGGTAACAAAGCAGAAGAAGCATTTTACAACGGCCAAAAACAAGCTTCTTTGAATTTTGTTGGGTTGGCAGGGTTACTTTTTAAGAAGAAGAAAAAAGATCCGGTTGAAAAGCCAATTGATAAGGTGGTACTTATCAATGCAATGCGACAACGTTTTAGCAATGACTATCTCACCAAAACATTTGGAATTCCTGAAAGCAGGGTAAACGATTTTATATACTATATGGAGGAAGCAGGTATTGACAGTGATCTGTTAAAAATAGAAAATGAACTGCTTCTTTTAGACTTTATTACCTATCAAAGTATTCTCTATAAAAAGGAAATAGGAGGGAATTAAAAGCATATTTTGAAAAGGAAATTATGTTGAGGTTTTAAGAATTTCTCAAAAAGAAAAATAAAATTATGTAACATTTCTAAAAAAGGCACGTCCTATATACTTTGAACCGGTTTTATTTATGAAGTTTTTTAGAATAGCAACTCTATTACTGCTCTTTTCTTTATTTACAGCTGCTACAGCTCATAAATTTTATGTAAGTATTACTAAGATTGAATACGTTCAGGAAAAAGAATCACTTCAGATAATTACAAAGATCTTTACAGATGATATTGAAGATGTGCTTCAGGAAAGGTACAGTCCGGATATTTCATTAGGTACCAAAAATGAAACAGCTACAGATGTCGCTTATTTAAAGAAATATATTTTTCAGAAATTACAGATACATGTAAATGGTAAACCGGAAACTTTCACTTTTGTTGGAATAGCGTATGAAAATGATGTGATGAAAGTATATCTTGAAATTACAGGAATAGCAGATCTAAAGACCTTGGAAATTGAAAATGAAATTTTATTTGATATGTTCGATGAACAACAAAATATTATTCATTTAAAAACCCCAAAAAACAGAAGAAGCCTAGTTTTGGATAAAGATAATCCTAAAGGATTGTTAAACTTCGGTGAATGAGTAAAATAAAGACAATAAAGAACTATTTTTAGAACCTTAATCAATCAAATTAATATTATGAAACTAGTGAAGTACCTTTCTTTAGCGATATTGTTTCTTACTGCAGGAATGAGTTACGCACAGGAAAAAGAAAAAACAGAACGCGAACCCGGACATTACAATAATAACCGTTTTAAACAACTATACGAAGAGTTCTCAACTCCTAATGTGTATAGAGCTGGCAGTGGAGCCCCAGGGCCACAATACTACCAACAACAGGCGGACTATGTGATGGACATAGAGTTGGATGACAAAAATGCAAAACTCTATGGTAATGAGACCATAACGTATACCAATAACTCTCCGGATGTATTGGAATATCTTTGGGTGCAGTTGGATCAAAATGTACGTTCTAAAGATTCAAAGACTCCACTGATTGATGGAGGTGGTGCAGGCCCTGCAAGAAGAGTAAGCGGTTTTGTGGGAGATTATATGGAAGACCCCTTTGAAGGAGGTTTCAACATTCAAGAGGTTAAAAATACCAAAGGAGGAAGCCTTCCTTATACAATTAACCGAACCATGATGCGTGTAGAGATGCCTAAAAGCTTAAAACCCGGAGAGAAGTTTACATTTTCTATAAAATGGTGGTACAATATTCCGGAGCATACCGTTGACCGCGCACGAAGTGGTTATGAAACTTTTGATGATGGAACCCGCGGTTATGTAATTGCACAGTTCTATCCTCGTATGGCTGTTTATAATGATGTGGAAGGTTGGCAAAATAGTCAGTTCTGGGGACGTGATGAGTTTGCTTTGCCTTTTGGAAATTTCGATGTGAATATCACGGTACCTGCGGATCACACTTTAGATGCTACAGGTGTTCTCTTAAACCGAAAAGAGGTCTTTTCCAAGGATATGATGAAACGCTATGATCAGGCTAAGAAGTCTTATGACAAGCCTGTTCTTATTGTAACACAGGAAGAAGCCGAAGCTGCTTCAAAAGGATTTTCAACTCAAAAGAAAACGTGGAAATTTAGAGCAGAGAACGTACGTGATTACGGATTTGCAACTTCACGAAGATATATTTGGGATATGATGGCTGTAAAAATAGGTAACAGAGACGTAATGGCAGTATCTGTTTATCCTCCGGAGGGAAATCCTCTTTGGGAAGACTATTCTACCATAGTGGTTGCCAGCACACTGAAGACCTATTCAAGAATGGCGTTTGATTACCCATACCACAAAGCAATTTCCGTACATGCTAAGAACCAGGGAATGGAATATCCTATGATATGCTGGAACTATGGTAGGCCGGAGAAAGACGGTACTTACAGTGACCGCACTAAGTACGGAATGATGAGTGTGATTATTCACGAAGTAGGGCACAACTATTTCCCTATGATCGTAAACAGTGACGAACGTCAATGGACATGGATGGATGAAGGTTTAAATACATTTGTACAATATGTAGCAGAACAGGATTTTGGAGAATGGTATCCGGATGCAATTGCTCCTAATAAGAAATATCCGTCACGTCGCGGGCCTGCAAATAAAATAGTAGATTATATGGCAGGGGACCAAAGTTCTTTGGCACCTATTATGACCAAAGGGTTAAATACCTATAACTTTGGAGCCAATGCTTATTCCAAACCGGCGACCGGATTGAATATTCTTCGTGAAACCGTTATGGGACGCGACCTTTTTGACTATGCTTTTAGAACCTACTCACAGCGCTGGATGTTTAAGCATCCAACTCCGGAAGACTTTTTCCGTAGTATGGAAGATGCATCAGCTGTAGACCTGGATTGGTTTTGGAGAGCCTGGTTCTATACAACGGACTATACGGATATAGGTGTAAAAGAGGTGAAAAAATTCTATGTTACTTCAAAAATGAACACGGAAATTCGTGAGATGCTTAAAGAACGTGGAATGACCGAAAGTGACCTACCTCCATTGGTATACCTGGTAGAAGAAGGAAGTGAAGATTTTGAAGAGAGTATGCGTACATCAACACTATCTGATGTAACGACACTTCAGGAATATATTATGGATAATGTTCCGGCTGAGGAAAGGTCCAAACTTAAAAACCCGAAATACTTCTATGAAGTAACTTTCGAAAAACCGGGAGGAATTCCAATGCCTATCATTGCAGAATATACCTATAGCGATGGAACTACAGAAAGAATTACCTATCCTGCTCAAATTTGGAGAAAGAACGATAAGTTTGTTGGTAAAGTAATTGCTTCAGATAAAGAGATCACCAAAATTGTGGTAGATCCCGATGAAGAAACCGCAGACATTGATACTTCTAATAACAACTGGCCAAAAAGTAAAGAGCTGGGTGAGTTTGATAAGTTCAAAGAAAATGTAAAAGGACAGTAATACTCCTTAATTTATAATGATGGCCCCGTTACTTTAACGGGGCTTTTTTAGTTATGGATATAAACTTCCTTATATTTGTGGTATGATATCAAACACTTTCTTTCTATTTATTAGTGGCGCGGAAATTGCCTTTATTGTCTTCATTATTCTAATGGTGTTTGGGGCAGATAAAGTTCCGGAAATAGCACGTGGGTTAGGGAAAGGGATGCGCCAGATCAAGGATGCTACCAATGATATTAAGAGTGAGATCACCAAAAGTGCCGAGAAGCAGGGAATTGATGTTGATATTACAAAAGATGTACGAAAAGAAATTGACAAACTAAAAGAAGATGTAGACGACATTAGCGGGCCTATCAAAAGAAAATTCTAAATGTTCGAAGTACTTAAAGAATGGGATCGTCAATTATTCATTTTTCTAAATAATCTTGGAGTAGAAACATACGACGGTTTTTGGATCTTTGTAACTCACATAGAATCTTGGATACCACTGTTCATTTTTTTAACCCTACTGATCTTCTACTATTACAAACGCAGAAAAGGAGCTATAGTCTTTGGTTTTGTGTTACTTACATTTACGCTTACATTCATTACAACTAATATTACAAAAGAATTAGTAGCCCGATTACGACCTAACAATGTAGAAGCGATCGCGGACCTTATCAGGGTGTTAAAAGAACCTGCTACCTATAGTTTTTTTTCGGGGCATGCTTCTTCAAGCTTTGCTATTATAACTTTTGTGGTTTTGGCATTACGCAAATTCAATAGGTGGATCTGGGTTGCTTATCTGTGGCCTTTCCTCTTTGCGATGAGTCGAATTTATACAGGAGTCCATTATCCCAGTGATATTTTAGTTGGAGCTTTGGTTGGTGTTCTCTTCGCTATTGTATTTTATAGGATATTAAAAGTAGTTTTAAAGAGATCTTAGTTTTTATATTTTGAATTGCTTGGTAGCATAAAAAGAATGTGATAAGAAATAGCTTTAATGGAAAAGGTTTGGAAGAAAATACTCCCGAACCTTTTTTGTACACCGCAATCATGTACATATGAAAAAATTATAATCTAAGAACTAAACCCTCCCCAAAGCTGCTTACGTCTTGAAGAGGGCTTTAAGTATATTATTGGTTTCCGTAAACTACGAAAGTAAAAGCACTGTCTCTTGCTGTTCCTGAAGCATCCTGTATTCTAACAGTAAATGTATTGGCACCTGTTGTTTCATATCCACAAATTTCCGGTATACCAAAACCAATGGTAAACGGTGTAATGGTAACAATAGTGTTGGCCGGATTTGAATCCAGGTCTAAAGTAACCTCATATACACCTGTTGCAGAGTTGTTAACTGATGCAATACCATATCCTGTTGAAATTCCTCCAAGAGAATCTATACTTCCAAAAGCAATTGCAACGGAGTTTCCGTAAATTGTATTTACAGAAGGGCTGGTCGTAGTCTGAGTGATTTCTATATTTCCGTCAGTAGTCATATTACCAGTTCCAAGATCAACACTTAGATTTGTTGTACCTCCGGCCATAAAATTTACGTCATCTCCAACATCGCTGTATCCAATTCCCCATCCTGGAAATCCGGGAGAGTGTTGTGCGATCATTTTGTCTGCATTTGTAGTTCCGGATCCATAGATCATCACTTGCCCACTTTCTCTACTATGTAAAGCAGTAGGAACACTTCCAATTTGAGTTTCACCTACATTGGTTCCATCCATAGTAACATCAAGATAAGCGTCGATATCCAACCAGTTTACTGCGTCTAAAGGGCTTACACTACCTATTTGGGCAGAGAAGACACCATTGGCATCAGTTACTAAGTTTTGAGTTTCATTAAAAACAGCAGTTCCACCGGCACCATCTCTTATTTCAAAATCGATAGTAACATTGGCATTTGTCATTAAATTTCCACCGGCATTTCTTGCAACTGCCTGGTAGTTGATAAGTTCTGCAGCTGCTAATCTTACAGAAGTATTTGTTACTTCAGTTGCTTTAATAGTAGTTTGAGAGTTAGCCTCTACCTTCTTGGCTTCATCCAATGCTCTTTGGTTAGCATAATCTGAATTGTTTACAAAACCTTCTCCATCTTGTGCAAATGTAGTCGAGAAAGTCATTAATAATGAAGCGAATACAAAAAAAGTTATTTTAGTTTTCATAATAATTGGTTTTTATTGTTTGATAATTTTAAAAGTTTTTGATTTTTTAGTTGTGCTCTGTTCAATTTTTAAAATATAGACACCCGAGCTAAATGTGCTAAAATTGAGTAGTTCATTTGCGGAGCTTTTAAGCAACTCTTTATGTAATACCTGCTTTCCGTTGAGGTCATACACAACAGCCTTAAAATCTTCGCCGGCCATATCTTTAAAATAAAGATTTAGATAGTCGGTTACCGGGTTTGGATAGACAGTGGCTTCTACTTCAAAAGTAAAATCTTCACTGCTTAGCGTCAGTTCCACAATGGCACCTAACCAAAAGCCTTGCCCCAAAGAAGAACTACTGCTTATATTACCTATAATAGTTTCTCCTGCGGTAAAGCTCAAAGTATTTGATGCTCCAGTTATGGTTTCGCCCGAGTTTGCCATCACTGTTTGACTTAAACTCTGTGCATAACCCATACTCATTGTAAGGCAAGCAAAGAGTGCGATGTAAATTGATTTGTTCATAATTGCTCTTTTTAAATGATTAAAAATGTTTTTTACCGTTGCAAAAATTGATGCAGTATTTCGAAATAACTGGTACAAAGATGAGGTTCAATGTGAAATGAGACTAGAGTTAAAAAGCTGTTTTTAGCTATTGTAAAACCTCCTTATTTTATTAGTGTAGATTCCGGAGCTTCATAAGATATACCCTAAATCAATAAAGGGAAAAACCCCTATACAGATAAGGAAAATGCCTTATTATTTTTTTAAGTAGAAAGTTTAACTAATTATAAACCAATTATTTATAATTAATTTTTGTTGCTATACAAATATAAGATTCTTTTTATAAGCATTTAATACTTAATTTTACACAAACCTTAAAACCAGTGTATTATGAAATCAAAAATTGTATCATCTTTAGTATTTTGTGTAGTTGTACTACTTATTCTTTTCAATGTTTCTTGTGACCCACAGGTGACTCCTCCCCAACAAGTAATTAGCTATGATGAGGCTAATACGCTGGAAGAGGATTATATAGTCACAAGATATAGAGTTATCAATGATGCTCTCGGGTATGATGATACCAGAGAATTTTGGTTCTCACTGGATTCATTAAAAAAGTACATTGAATATGTTGAATATGAAGCAAAAAAACAAGACCTCAAAAATTTGGGAATGCGTGTTTATTTTGCAGCATACCCTAAAAACAGTAATTATAGGGATGCAGGCTATTCTACTGTATTTTTAGTGCCAACGACTCGGAAGAAGACTTCTCCATTGCGACAAGGATTTTTACCGGTATTGCCCGAAAACGAAAATATTGATGGGCTTAAGGCCTTAAATTATTCGCAGGGAGGGCAGCCACCAATAGGTTATTAATATTTTAAATGGAAATACAACCTCTATCTTTAATTCCTTTAGGACTTGAACTTTTAGCAGCTATTATTGCAACAGTTCACTTTAAAAAATATAGTTTTTCTACTGAAAAGTTTTTCCTGTATTTTTTATGGTACACCTTTGCACTTGAAGTTACCGGAGCAATTTTAGGTTATGTCTTTGAGGTTAAGAATATCTGGTTGTATAATGCTTTTACGATAACAAGCTTTCTCTTTTATTTTTATTGGTATCACACCATATTAAAACGGAAGATATTTAAAAACATAGTCATTGTTTTTTCAATAATTTTCACAGTCATTGCAATTGTGAACTTAGTGTACCAAAGTTGGTTAGAATACCATATGTATACACTAATAGCCGGAGCCTTATTTGTATTAGTACTTACCATATTCCATTTTTATCAATTGTTGAATAGCGACGAAGTTCTCATTGTAAAATACAAACTGAGCTTTTGGATCTCTACGGCGCTACTCCTTTTTTATATGGGAATAATACCTTTGTTCTCTTTATCGGGGTATATAAAATTTAGGGGTTTAAGTTATTTATTGATTCTGTTAAGCCTGAACATCATTTTATATGGCTGTTATATTATTGGATTTATATGGACGAAAAAGAAGTACAATCGTTTCTAATTATTTTTTCGGTCATTGCTTTGTTTTTAGCACTTACCGTTATTCTTCTTTTTGCCTTGTTTCAGAAAAGAAAAAATAAATTGGTAAAAGAACAGCAGGAAGCCGAGAGTAGGTTTAAAGAAGAAATAATTGAAACGCAAATTGAAATTAAGGAAGATACCTTGCGTAATGTGAGCTGGGAACTCCATGATAATATTGGACAGTTGCTAACATTGGCAAAAATTCAATTGCAGAACGCGAAAGGTAGTCCGGAAGCCATAGAAGAGGCTATAAGTACAATTGGTACAAGCTTGAACGAATTAAGAAGCCTCTCCAAGCTTATTAATCCAAGTTCACTAAATAACCTCTCATTGGTAGAGGCCCTGCAACAAGAAGTGGAACGTTTTAACAGGTTAAAATATTTGGAAGCGTCCATGCAATACACTAAAGCTTCATTCTCTATAGATAATAAGAAAGAGATTATTATCTTTAGGATGCTTCAAGAGTTTTTTACAAATACGGTAAAACACTCAAAAGCATCAAAACTCTTTGTAAATGTGGACTTTAGTGATAATGTATTGAAAATTAATGCTGAAGATAACGGAGTAGGGTTTGATACTTCCAAAGTAAACACGAAAAAGGGGATTGGTTTAAGTAATATCAAGAACAGAGCTAAGTTAATTGGTGCAAAAGTACAGATCACATCTGAAAAAAATAAAGGCACTCAATTTTCCCTCACATATAAAATTGATTAATTATGAAGTATTCAGTTGTTGTTGTAGATGATCATAATTTACTCTCGCAGGCTATAGGTAGCCTTATCGGGGATTTTGAACAATTTAGAGTACTATACCTGTGTAACAATGGACAGGAATTAATTGAAAAATTTAAAAACCCAAGGAACATCCCCGATATTGTATTGATGGACGTTAATATGCCAATTCTAAATGGTATTGAAACGACCGATCATTTGCGACAGCATTTTCCTCAAGTAAATGTATTGGCACTTTCCATCGAAGAAGATGAAAACACAATCCTAAAAATGCTTCGTGCCGGCGCAAAGGGGTATTTAATGAAAGATGTTAAAAAGACCGAACTTGAGAATGCATTATTAGAAGTTCTTAAAAAGGGGTACTATCATACAAACACAGTAGCTAAAATTCTGGTAGGTTCCTTAGCGCAGAAGGAAACAAGTGTTTCTTCTTTAAAAGAACGCGAAATTGAATTTATAAAACACGCCTGTACTGAAAAAACATATAAAGAAATAGCAGACGATATGTGTCTAAGCTATAAGACTATTGAAGGGTACAGAAACGTATTGTTTGAAAAATTGAATTTAAGAAACAGAACCGGGTTAGTTATTTACGCCATAAAGAATAAGATATTTGTTCCTTAACTATTTTACTCTGGAAATTGTCAATCCGTCTCTTATGGGGAGCAAAACTGTTTCCAGCAAGGGGTGTTCGTTGAGCAACTTATTGTAAATGATCAAAGCCCTGGTGTCTTCATCATCTTTGCTAACCTCTTCTATTACTTTACCGCTCCACAGAACATTATCACTCAAGATTACAGCTCCTTTTGATAATTTTGGAAGGATCATTTCCAGATAGTTAGGATAATTATTTTTATCTGCATCTATAAATACCAGGTCAAAATGAATATTCAATGTTGGGATAATCTCCAATGCGTTTCCGGTATGTTGAAAGATATGTGAACCATGTCCGGATTTATCAAAATACTTTCGTTGCAGGTCGTGTAATTCTTCATTAATATCTATAGTGTGCAACTCTCCTTCAGGATTCATTCCTTCTGCCAGGCATAAAGCCGAATATCCAGTATAGGTTCCTATTTCCAGAATGTTTTTTGGCCGGATCAGTTTAGAGATCATACTTAGCACTCTTCCCTGGAAATGGCCACTTAACATACGAGGAGCCAGGACCTTTTGCCAGGTCTCTCTATTTAATTCCTGTAATAGTTCAGGTTCGGGCTGTGAGTGAGCAACTACGTAGTCATCTAATTTATCTGAAATGAAATTCATATAATTTATGTTAATGGATACCGGCCATCATCTTTTTAATAACCGGCGAAATAAGTATTGCAAATATACCTACAATTAAACTTATTACTCCAAAACTTGCATATACGGAAACATATGAGAATAACTGCTGAAACGATTCACTACTTTGAGTAGCGATATCTGGTGTTAAACCGGTAATAAATGTTACAATATCTCCAAAAACCCCGCTTGAAAAGATATTGGCCTCTCCATTAGAAACGGTTGTTAACTTTGCTATTTTACCCGCGAAGAAGTGGCCGTAAAAGTTTGCCGAAAACCATACCCCCATAATAAAGGCAACATATTTTAAAGGTGACAGTTCGGTCATTTTAGAAAGTCCAATGGGAGATAAGAACAATTCCCCAACCGTAAGTACTAAATACCCAAGCACCAAATACAGCATAGATGTCCTCGCAAACGAATCCACACTATGGGCAGATAAAGCGAAAATAATGAACCCTAACCCCAAAAAAAGTAATCCCAAACCAAATTTAACAGCAGAATTTGGATTCTTCTTTTTCTTACTTAAGAATGTCCATAACATTGAAAAGGGGATCGCGAGTAAAATGATAAACCCGGCATTGATACTATTGGTTCCTGCAGCGTCCATTCCCACCAGGTTTACATTTCTGTCTGCAAATAAGGTTAGTGAACTGCCGGCCTGTTCGAATATGGCAGAAAACAAAGTGTACAGAACAGTGAAGTAAACAGCAACCAATAAACGCTTCTTTTCAATTGAACTTACTTTTGTGAAAACATACACTATGTACCCAATTAAAAAGGTGGAAACGATCCACACAAGGTAGTGCTCAAATTCGTTGAACCTTACAATTGTAGCGAATAGCGGGACTGCTAAAAATGATCCAAGTATTGCAAGTTGCCCTTTATTTAATCCGATCGTTTTTTGATGATATAATTCAGAATTTGGGACGAGTCCCTTTGCTTCAAATACATTACTTTTTAACCCTTTTTTAAATACAATGAGTCCTATTAGCATCCCAATTCCCGCTAAAACAAAACCATAGTGCCATCCATAAGTTTCAGCAAACCATGCACAAACTAACGGAGCAATAGCAGCTCCAAGATTTATTCCCAAATAAAAAATGGTAAAACCGGAATCCCGTCTGGAATCCCCTTGTTTGTACAATTCACCTACAAAAGATGAGATATTAGGTTTAAAAAAACCGTTTCCAACTATGATCAGGGCCAGGGAGCCATAAAAAAATACGGGCAGTTCTATCGTTAGAAAAAAATGCCCCAGTGCCATTAGAACTCCCCCCAGAAGAATCGCTTTTCTAAAACCAAGGACTTTATCTGCCAGTATACCTCCAATTATAGGCGTTACATATACCAACGACATATACGCGGCATAAACACCAAATGCCATATCATCATCAAATAAGAGATGTTTGGTCATGTAAAGTACCAACAGTGCGCGCATTCCGTAAAAGGAAAAACGCTCCCACAGTTCAGCAAAGAATAGATAAAGTAAACCCTTAGGATGCCCAAAAATTTCTGAAGGCGGAGTTTTAGAATTTGATATGCTCATAAGTATATAAACTTTTTTGAGCAAGGTATGTGTGTGAGATGAGTTGTAGAACCTCTGTTTTAAATTATAACAAAAAATAACATAAAGTGACTATTTGTGTTTGTAGTAACAATTAATTACAAATAGACATATATTCTTCATTATCAATATTTTCCGAGAATTCTTCCAATAAGTTCTTATCAATGGTAATATTTTCCGGAATTATTCTTAAGCGGTATCTGCTTTCTCCAATGAAAGTAAAAAGATCTCTTCGTTCCAGTTTTTGAGAATCGTCCAGACTTAGAATATCATTCATGTTTTCAATGATTCGTGTCAGGTAAGTTTGATTTTTAATTTCCCCGCCCAAATTCACGAGAATGCTTTGCGAAATTCCTTCTCCAAACTTACGGCGGATCGCAAGTTTCAATAAGTTTTTGTATTGGGTTGTTTTGGATCCAAAATCAATTGTTTGGTCAAAAATACCTTTAGTAGGGATATTTATTTTAATTAAGCTCCAATCCAGAAAAGAGATTGACATTTCATTGGGCTTAGGCATACCGGCCAATCTAATAACCCAGGTTGTAGCCAGAACCAGGAAGATAGAGATCAAAGAAGTCTTGGCACAAATCCTAATGAAATTATTGGTAAAGTCATCTCCAAAGTTTAAAAATACTTCTGAAAGTTGCGAAATAAATGTAAGTACAATAACTACAACCGAGATAATCCCGATTATTTTTAGGCCTCTAAAGGCAAACGTCCTATAAAATGAAATTCCTAAAAGATAGCAGAGGAAGCCGGATAGAACCAACTCCGGAATGTTGCTTATTTTAATACCATACACGATATTGTTTTCTCCCAGAAGCGGCGAGATAATAAAAGCCAATAATGAAGTAACTATAATTACAATTACTATTTTTTTGATGTTCTTTTCGTTGTTGTAAATAAATTTAGGGGCGTAATAAAAATAAAAAAGGGCCAATAGTAAAAACATATTGTTCACTATGGAAAGTAAACTTAGACCCAGCTGAAAACCCTGGGATTCCGTAAAGGAAAAAGCAGTTCCGGTATAGGTCCAACATCCGGCAATTACCCAGATAAACATAGCAAAACTTAGATATAATAAGCCTTTATCAACGCGTTTTTGAGAGTCATTTTCTTCCAGAAGTTGCTTAAATCGATTTCTTATATGATACCATATGGCCAATAGCAGCACGGCTCCAATGAAAGAAATGAAAATATGTGATAAGATATAGAACTTAGCAACTTCAGTCATTTTAGCTAAGTATTCGTTTGATCAATTTCTGTTTGGCTTCTTCATTATCACCACATAGCCATTGTATCACATTATCTTCCCAAATAGCATCACATTCTTCTTTCGTCAAAATGTTTCGCTCCATGGCAAGATCCAAGATCTTTCCTGGGTATGATGACTGAGATTCGCTTTCCATTTCACCTAACGGGTAAGGGTCGTCTAATCCCATAACCACTTGTTTTGAGGTTTGATTTTCTACAACCAACTTTAAAGACCCGGTATCATGTACCAATGTGTCAAAGAATATATTTTTATGCGCCACAGATTTTCGTGGATGTTCTTTTCCTTCAAAAAGATCCGGCCGGCCATCAAAACCTTGAATGCGCCTTCCTAAGTTTATTTGAGCTAATTGACCGCCATGTGCAAAGCAGGTGCGCATATTGGG
>JANQOS010000068.1 GCA_028285705.1 Altibacter sp. | reverse complement strand
TCCACCTTTTTTTCACTGTCAGAAAATGTATTTTATAATGTAATTCTTGACATTCTTTGGTGGATATACATTATTGATATTTGTGTTAACTACAGTGGTTCTCTTCAATTTATTATTCCAATGAATTTCACATTGTATTTTGTAATGAATTATGTACAAATGCTAAGTATTTCTTTTTTCTCTGAGCGTAGCAAAGAAGAGCGTTTTCTATGGCCCTATGTTGTTTTTATGACATTATACACGGGAACATATTTGCGCATTGTGCGTACATGCGCTTATTATAAGGAGTTCTTCTTTAAACGCTCTTTTGAAGACCCATGGAATCCTTATAAGTCATCTGTTCAGGCTAAACGGGCAGGATTATAATATAAAGATTAAATGTTTTTGTAGAACGGCAAAACAGTGAGCGTCAAAAATTTAGTTAACTTAGGTTAACTATTGTATTACCATCTCAAAAATAGTTGCTGTTTATTTAATTGTTGTGTTTAATTATGAAAATACTTCTAACAGGTGCAACTGGATATATAGGAAAAAGATTACTACCTGTTTTAGTTGAAGCGGGACATGAAGTGGTTTGCTGTGTTCGTGACGTTCAAAGATTTAACCCTCCCCGTTCCATTAGGCATAAAATTTCAGTAATTGAAATTGACTTATTGAATGAAGAGTCATTAAAAATAATCCCCAAAGATATTGATGGAGCTTATTACCTGGTTCATTCAATGTCTTCTTCAGACAATTATGAAACTCTAGAAAAATCATCTGCCGTTAACTTCAGAAATGCATTGGAAAAAACGAATATTAAACAGGTTATTTATCTAAGTGGTATAGTAAATGAATCTGAACTATCTAAACATTTAAATTCACGAAAAGATGTTGAAATTGAGTTGAGCAAAGGAGGATATGGCCTCACTACATTGAGAGCGGGAATAATTATAGGGTCTGGAAGTGCCTCTTTCGAGATAATCAGAGATTTGGTGGAAAAACTACCAATTATGGTTGCACCAAAGTGGTTAAAAACCAAATGTCAACCTATTGGAGTTACTGATGTTATTGCATTTCTGTCCAAATCGCTGTTCAATCCTGAAACATATAATCAAAATTTTGACATCGGAGGCCCCGACGTTCTATCCTATAAGCAAATGCTATTGGGTTTTGCCAAATGCCGAAATTTAAAACGTAGCATTTTTGTTGTTCCTGTTATGACACCAAGATTATCTTCGTACTGGCTTTATTTTGTTACGTCTACATCTTATAAGCTTGCAGTGTCACTTGTAAATAGCATGAAGGTTGAAGTAATCTGCCGTGACAATAAAATTAATTCAATACTCGAAATTGAGCCACATAGTTATGAAGAAGCACTGAAAAAAGCATTTAATAAAATTGAGAATAACGCTATAATTTCTAGTTGGAAAGATTCTTACTCAAGTAGTGGGATTAGTTTTGATATTACCGATTTCATACAAGTACCGACATTTGGATGCTTTATTGATCATAGAAAAAGTAAAATGAGCGATCGCAAATTATGCCTTAACAAAATTTGGAGCATTGGCGGTGAAACGGGTTGGTACTATGCTAATTGGCTTTGGAAATTAAGAGGAGTTTTAGACAAAATTGCAGGTGGAGTTGGGCTTAGAAGAGGAAGAACAAATCTTACTTCAATCAATACAGGGGATGCAGTAGACTTTTGGAGAGTATTATACGCTAATAAAAATGAAGGCCGTTTACTTTTGTTTGCCGAAATGAAACTGCCGGGTGAAGCTTGGCTGGAGTTTAAGATTGTGGGGGATCAACTGGAGCAGACAGCTACATTTAGGCCATTGGGTTTGTGGGGAAGGCTATATTGGTATTTGGTACTGCCTTTTCATGGTATAATTTTTAGAGGAATGCTAAAAAAATTAACTAAACACAACAAAAAATAAAGTACATTAAAACGCTATTTAGTCGAAACTTGTTCATAAAAATGAAAACAACACTAATTTTCCTAATCATATTTCTTGTTCCCATAGCACTATTTTCTCAAACTGAGTTAAGTATTGTTAAAGACGATAATACCATTTGCCTTACTACCTATGGGGAAGGCGATCCTATGTTAATTATTAACGGAGGCCCGGGCATGTCCAGTGAAGGATTCAGAGCTTTAGCCGAAATTATGGGCCAATCCCATAAAGCTATCATATACGATCAAAGAGGTACGGGAAAATCTAAAATTTCCCGGATTGATACGAGTACCATAACAATGGATGCCATGATCCGGGATATTGAAATGATAAGAAACCACCTGGAGATTGATGAATGGATTGTATTTGGGCATTCCTTTGGTGGAATGCTGGCTTCTTACTATGCATCCAAATTTCAGGAAAGGGTAAAGGGACTTATCCTGTCTTCTTCGGGAGGGATTAACATGGAGTTGTTTTCAATAATAAATATTAATGTCCGATTGACCTCTTTAGAAAGAGATTCTTTGAACTATTGGAATGCTAAAATTGCAAATGGTGATACTACCTATTTTGCAAGACTACAGCGAGGAAGATTTCTTGCACCGGCATATTTGTATGACAAATCGAATGTTCCTATAGTTGCCAACAGGTTGACACAGGGAAATCTAACAATCAATAGGCTTGTGTTTCAAAATATGAGAAAGATCGATTTTGATTGTTCGGAAGCGCTAAAAGATTTTAAAGCTCCCGTCTTAATTATTCAGGGGCAGGAAGATATTATTGATAAGAGTATTGCTGAAACAGCACATGGTGTTTTCAGAAATTCAACAGTAACAATTCTTGAAAAATGCGGGCATTATGGTTGGTTAGACCAACCGGAGAGGTACTTTGGGGCCATTGAGAACTTTTTGCAGGAGGTAGAATGAAAAGGCAAACGGATTTCTTTATAAGCTGGTTAGTTAAAGAGATTAGCGTTCTACAATAATAAATTCTGAGCGTCTGTTCTTTTGATGCTGTTCTTCTGTACAATCTGTACCGCAGTCTATGTTGGGCCTGCTCTCACCATATCCTTTACCGCTAATACGGCCGGCATCAATCCCTTTAGAGATCACATATTGTACAGTTGATTGTGCGCGCCGCTCTGAAAGACCCATATTATATGCATCACTCGAACGGCTGTCCGTATGACTTTCCACATTGATCTTCATTTTGGGGTATTTTTGCATAATCGCAACGAGTTTATCCAGTTCGAAAGCTGCCTGTGGCTTAATGTCATGCTTGTCCAGGTCAAATAATATGGGATTAAGAACTACTTTATCATCTTCAATAATAGCTTCAATAGGGCGTAATTCTAATAGGCTGTTAACTTCAGAAGTATTTGTTGGAGCAATTGTTACAATAGTACTTTCATAACCCTTGGACAATCCCTGTGTTATATGGTCTTTATCACATTCCACAAGAAAAGTTACAGTACCTTCCGGACCAGTGGTCATACTACTTAACCTGTTTTCAAGAGTATCATACAAATCCACTCGTGCACCATCTACAGGCATATCTGTATATTCGTCCACAACCTTTATGTTCATGGTTACTTTACAAGGTGCTTCCATTTTTTTTACCGCATAGATATCATCACTTCCTTTTCCTCCTTTTCGATTGGAAGATACATAACCGGTCATAGTAGCCGGATCAAATCTAAAAGCAAAATCGTCTCGGGGACTATTTACACTTTCCCCCATATTTTTTACTTCCCCAAATCCATTTCCGGTAGCTTCTGCAGAAAAAATGTCTAATCCACCAATACCTAAGTGCCCATCACTGGAGAAATACAAAGTACCATTGCTGTCTATATACGGGAATACTTCTTTTCCTTCAGTATTAATAGTATTTCCTAATCGTTGAGGTGTTCCTACACTTCCATCCTTGTTTACGGATACCTTATAAATATCGCTCATGCCTTTTCCTCCGGGCATATCACTTACAAAATATAGGGTATTTCCATCCGGACTTAAAGCAGGATGACCCGTAGAGTATTCATCGCTATTAAAAGATACAGGTTGAATATCTTTCCATTCACCGTCAACATTTTCTGCATAATACAGGTTGATTTGGTTTATGCCTTCGCTACTCTTATCATAATCGCCCTTGTAATAATCGTTGCGATCAAAATACATGCGTTTCCCATCTGCAGTTATAGCTACATTCCCTTCATGGAACTTTGTATTTACTTCTCCGCCGATCAAATTGGCATTTTTAATAGTTCCGCCAACATCACTTGCTTTATAGATATCCAGGTATGGTTCTTCGTTCCAACCGTATTTTTTGCGAGTTGTATTTCTTGCCGAAGAGAAGTAAAAATCCTTCCCTGTAGTAGCTCCTCCAAATTCAGAATATTCTGTATTGATCTCTTCCATATTTGTAGCCAAATATCCTGGTTCATCTTCTAATAACTTTGATACATGATTGGGATCTTTTATAAATGCTATTGCCCTGGAATCGTTGGGTTTCATTTCAGCAAATTTTCTCATATAGGTATCATAGTTACTAAGCTTTCCATTGGCTTTTAACGATTGCGCATAATTGTAAACGGTTTCTGCTTTTACCTTTCTCCCTTTAACAACACGCCTGTAATAGGTTTCTGCTTTTTTAGTGTCGTTGATATAGTAGTAGCTATTTGCTAATCGTTCAAAAACATAACGGCTCCCTTTCCCTTTTTTTAGCAGTTTTTGATAAGCTTCGGCAGCATCTGTATAGAATAATCTATCATACAATTGATCTGCCTTTTTAGTGTCTTCATTTTGTGCGGTAACAGTAGCAGTACTAACTGTTATAAGGAACAAAATTGTATATATTTTTTTCATTTTTGAATGAAATTAGATAATTAGAAGTATCTGGGTGAACGCTGGGCACGTTTACTAAAGATCAGGTCAAAGGTTAGTATGATCTCGTGTGAAGAATCACTAACGGAATCAATATCCGAAACGACCCTGTCATATGCATAACCTATGCGAATCGCAGGAGTCGCTTGAAACCCTGCCAAGCCGCTAAAGGAATCATCCAAACGATATGAAGCTCCAATTTCAAACCTTTCATAAAAGAGGGCATTTACATTTCCATCTATGGATAAAGGCGCATCAAAAGCTGATTTTGCCAATACGGAAGGCTTCAGTTTAACGTTTTCCGAGACCTGAAATACATACCCTGCCGTAATAAAATAATGATTGGCTTCACTTCCGTATTTAATTCCGTTTTCATCAAGATGAACAGAATTTAAAAGATTGGGCACGGACAGTGCTGCATAAAAATTGTCTGCATATAGAAAAGCACCGGCTCCTATATTGGGGTAGGTGTTATTGATGTCTTGCGAAAAAAAAGGATCATTAGGATCCTGCAGTTCCAAATCAATTAGGCCTACATCATGAAAAGTTGCTCCTGCTTTTAACCCTAAGGCTAGCTCTAAGCTTTTGCTTATTTGCAATGTATAGGAAAAATCTGCGTATACATTTGTTTCACTTATAGGCCCCAGCTCGTCTTTAATAACCGAAAGGCCCAAACCAACCTTATCGGTAACAGGAGAATGTGCGGAAAATGTAATTGTCTCCGGGGCACCTTCAAAACCCGACCACTGCTTGCGGTATAAAGCAGTAATGGAAATCGATTCCCTGGAACCTGCATAGGCAGGGTTTACCACATTCATATTGTACATATATTGTGTATACTGGGGGTCCTGTTGCGCAGAAGCAAGATCGACATACAGTATACCCAATAATAAAAGTACCAATAGTGATAATTTGTTCATTATATGTGGTTATTAATATTATTTATCCCGGACATTTTTTGAATACCCGAAGCATTAAAATTGATTAGACGTTCCATTCTAAACAGATTTTATTTTTTGTATACTGAAAATGTTCCATACACAGGGAAATGGTCGCTAATACCACCAATATATTTGCGCCCTACAAATGTTCTAAACGGATTTCCCTTGTGTCTTCCTTTATATTCTACCAGTTCTCTTGGATTGAAAATTTTAGCTTTCTCAAACCGAAATGTATTACCGTGTTGTTGCATGAAATTATGGGAAAGTAAGATTTGATCGAACAAATTCCAGGTTCCCCTATGGTTAGTACTCCCGGAATACCTGGTCAATAAAACCTCCATAGGATTATATAAATCCTGTGTTGTTAGCCCTTTTATACTCTCACTATGAGGATCATCATTGAAATCCCCCATAACTATGATCTTAGCTGAAGGGTTCTCACTAATGATTCCGGAAATAATTTCTTTATTTTTTGTAGCGGCTGCAATTCGTTTATAGGCTGTTTCTTCGGTGCCTGCCCTCCTTGAAGGCCAGTGATTTACCAAAATATGTACCGGTTCCTTTTCAAGAAGCCCTTTTACATATAAAATATCACGGGTATAATCGCGAACCCCAAACTCATTGTTTAAAAAGAGGGTAAAGACTTCTGTATGCTCTACGATAAAATATTTGGACCTGTAAAGTAATGCCGTGTCTATACCACGTTCGTCCGGAGAATCAAAATGCACAATATCGTAGCCTTTCTTCTTCAAAAATTTTGAAGCAACCAAAGCTTCAAGCACTTCTTGATTTTCAACCTCTGCGACACCAACCAGTACAGGAGGGTGATAAATATCGCTGTAACCAATGCTGGAAATGACTCTGCCTAATTTCTTTATTTTTTTCTGAAAACGCTTATCTGTCCATTTCTTTTTAGAATCTTTCGTGAAGTCGTCATCCAATGTTTTAGGGTCATTTTTTGTATCGAACAGATTTTCGAGGTTATAAAAAGCGATATTGTAAAGACTTTTATTTTTTGAAGAATCCTGCATCACGTATTCGTTAATTGACTGTAAAATACAAAAAACCCTTGCAAAGTGTTTTGTACCTTTGCAAAAGATATTAAATCTATGCTAGAGAAAACAAATTTAGAATACGAAAAAACTATCCTTGTGGGTTTAATTACCCAACAACAGGATCAGGATAAGTCTAAGGAATATTTAGATGAACTTGAGTTTTTAGCGTATACTGCAGGAGGTGAAGTATTGAAGCGGTTTGTTCAGAAAATGGAAATGCCTAACCCTAAAACATTTATTGGAACAGGTAAAATGGAAGAGGTACGTGAGTTTGTAGAAGAAAATGATATAGGGATTGCTATTTTTGATGATGAGCTATCTCCCGCGCAGCAAAAGAACATTGAAAAGATATTGCAGTGTAAGATCATAGACCGTACCAATTTGATTCTTGACATTTTTGCGCAACGTGCGCAAACAAGCTATGCCCGTACTCAAGTAGAACTGGCCCAATACGAATATTTACTGCCTCGTTTGGCAGGAATGTGGACTCACTTGGAAAGGCAACGTGGAGGTATTGGTATGAGAGGTCCCGGGGAAACAGAAATTGAAACGGACCGCCGTATTGTAAGGGATCGTATTGCATTATTAAAAAAGAAGATCAAGACCATTGACAAACAAATGTCGGTGCAAAGAGGTAATCGTGGAGCATTGGTTCGTGTAGCCTTGGTGGGATATACCAATGTAGGGAAATCCACTCTAATGAATGTAATAAGTAAAAGTAAAGTATTTGCAGAAAACAAACTCTTTGCTACCCTTGATACTACTGTTCGTAAAGTGGTGATTGGGAACCTTCCTTTTTTGTTAAGTGATACTGTTGGTTTTATTCGTAAACTTCCCACGCAATTGGTAGAGTCTTTTAAAAGCACACTGGATGAAGTCCGGGAAGCAGATCTATTGTTGCATGTGGTGGACATTTCACATCCTTCTTTTGAGGACCATATAGCTTCAGTAAATAAAATTCTTGATGAAATTGATAGCGCGGATAAGCCTACCATAATGGTATTTAACAAGATTGATGCCTACCAGGCTGAAACTATAGATGAAGACGATTTGGTGACAAAAAAGACAAAAGCGCATTATAGCCTGGAGGACTGGAGACGTACATGGATGAATTCCAAAGAAGTCGATACCATTTTTGTTTCGGCTCTTAAAAAGGAGAATTTTGAAGAGTTCAGAAAACTGGTTTATGAGAAAGTAAAGAAGATCCATGTAAGCAGGTTTCCTTACAATCATTTTTTATACGATGAATATACCGAATAAAAAAAGCCGTCTTTAAGACGGCTTTTCCTGTAGCTTGAACATTTCAACGACTAACTAACCAAAGATATAAAAACACATCGATCAGTTCAATTTATTGCTACAGTTTAATCGATCAACCATTCGGGGAATTAAATTTAAAAACCATATGTTAAACCAATGCCTAAGGCTTCTCTAATTTGAAAACCTCGCACTGCATTATCATCATAAATTGCTTGTAAAGTAGCATTTGCAGTAATATATTTATTAACTGCCATAATTAAATTAAGCGTATAATCAATATCAACATTTTGTGGATCTTCAAGGTAATTTGAGTACAAGTTTAAAACGTTCTCTACCGTTACGTTTTTCATTATATCCAGTTTTGCATAGCCGGAGAGGGATGCACCCAACTCAAAACGACTACTTTCATTAGCCTCTACTCCAAAATAGCCACCCGCATCATTAAACGCATCGATCACAGCCTGGTCACTGCCAACATTTGTGAAATCACCATCCACAATGATAAGTTTTGCAGTTGCAGGCGATATATTTACTTTTAGATTGTCACTTTTTTTCCATAATAACCCTGGCCCTGTTTGTAGATACCCGGGAGATAATAATTTGGTTACCTCTGTACGGGTTTCATTTCCATCGTCATCTTCTCCATATTCGTACCCTGGAGCCATTTGTGTTTTAAAATTTAAAAAGTAAGAATAGAACCAGTTACTTTCTTTGATCTGTTTTCCTATAAGAGAGTTTAATTCCAGGCGGTCATTTGTTTTCCGGGTAAATTCCTGATCCTTTAATTTGGTGATACCATAGTCTGCGACTATGCGGTTATCCCAAACCAATTTCCCCTGACGATAGTTAAAATCGTAAGTTAATCCCAGGTTTGCTGCATAGTTGGATGTTCCTCCTCCTGTCCACTCTTCATTAAAAGCAGCCTGGCTGAACAGTAAAGAGATATTCCCGGCTTTTGTCCAACCGTCTTTAGGAGCTTCCTTCTCTTCGGCATCCTGTGCAAAGGTGATAAAGGGACAAATTAGTAATAAGAAAAATACCTGGGTTTTCATGGATTGAATTTTCATGTGAGACAAATTTATATGTTCTTTTTACGTTTTGGAAAAAAATAGATTCAAAAAAAATGAGCTTTCGACAAGCAACGTTAATCTTTCGATTAAAGACTTATTTCTTTTTGTATAATGGAACCGAAGAACATGCTTCTCCATACATAATGCTCTTTGCTATAGGCTGAAGCCTTTGAGATAATAGAACAAATGCAGTTGAAGGGATGGTCTTGTTTGAACAACCTTTTATAATGACCGGTTTGTCCTTAAAGCTATCTAGCTGAATTGTATTGATGACTTCGGAAAATATTACGATTTCTAATTCGTCTAAGGAACCAACAATTGTCTTTTTGGCGAAAGGAGCCAATTTCAGGGACAATAACATATACGCCCAACTGGGAATAATGGCTTCTGTGCTGCAGACAAGAGCGACATAACAATCTGTATATTGCGACCAGTCGTGATCATTTGCAAATGCCCTGTATTCTTTTTCACGAAGGACAATGCCTTCATATAACCATTTTGAAATATCAAAAACAACACGCTTTCCTTCCGGATAGAAATCTTCCAGGTTGAAAGTAATCAACTTGCTGTTGGCAACCCTATTTATAATTTCTTCTTCCATTATAACATTCCCAGTTCCAATTTGGCTTCCTCACTCATCAGGTCTTGGCTCCAGGGTGGATCGAAAGTAATTTCCACTTCTGCATCTTTAACCAGTTTGATGGATTTAACCTTGTCTTCAACTTCAACAGGCAATGTTTCGGCAACAGGGCAATTAGGTGTTGTAAGTGTCATTAGAATTTTCACTTCCAAATCCTCATTTACAAAGACATCGTAGATTAACCCCAGTTCATAGATATCTACAGGAATTTCGGGGTCGTAAATAGTTTTAAGCACTTTTACTATTTTTTCGCCTAATTCGGTTGTATCAATATTTGTTGTCGACATATTCTTAATTTTTGAGTTGGGTTTGATATGCAATAGCATACAACTTCATTTGTTTGACCATTGAAACCAGGCCATTGGCACGAGTGGGAGACAAATGCTCCTTTAGACCTATTTCATCAATGAAATCTGTATTGGCAGCAACGATGTCTTCCGGTTTTTGATTGGAAAACACTCTAATTAAAATCGCGACAATGCCTTTGGTAATTATTGCATCACTATCTGCCGTAAAAACAACTTTATCATTCTCTAATTCAGAGTGTAACCAAACTTTGGATTGGCATCCTTTAATTAATCTGTCATCAGTTTTCAAAGAAGGGTCAATTAGGGGTAATGATTTCCCCAGGTCTATCATATATTCGTATTTCTGCATCCAGTCATCGAATAATGAGAACTCGTCAATTAATTCTTCTTGTATGGCTTCAATCGTCATTATTAGTTAGCTTCTTTAGTATCTTTTTTGGCAGTTAGCAGAACGCTTCGGTCTGCTTTAGAATATAGTGTAAGGATGTTTTCCTGTAATGAATAAGACCCTGTATTTCTAAGTGCTTGCATAAAAGCATTTTCCGTAGCCATAATGGGTTCGTCACATGCCATTTCGGTCTGGCCGATATCGCTAAAGCTCAAGGCGTATAGGTCTAAAGTATAGCTCCCAAAGAAAGAATTGCATCCTGTATTTCCACGGATGGTCTTATCCAGGGCAGCAAAGGACATATGCACCTTCTTGTCACCAGAAGTGTTTACCGGATTGCCATTAATATTGGTAACTGTATACATTCCTGATAATTGTACATTTCCAGCCACATCAATTACTTTTTTAGTTTCATCGCAACTACCTGTAATAATGGTAAAGATAAATACGGTAAGTAAGGTTAGTATTCTCATAATAATAGTATTTAAGTTAGCATTAATCTTGCTTTTTTTACTGCTGCTACCAAGCTATCTACTTCTTCTTTTGTATTATAAAAGGCAAAAGAAGCACGTACGGTGCCGGGAATCTCATAAAAGTCCATTATGGGCTGGGCACAATGATGTCCGGTACGTACGGCTATTCCCAATTTGTCAACAATAGTGCCAATATCGTAAGGATGAATACCTTCAATATTAAAGGAAATTACTGAAGTCTTCTCAACTCCTGTCCCGTAAATTTTGAGGCCTTCTATTTTCAATAATTCTTGAGTTGCATAATCCAGCAGTTCCTTTTCATAAACACCAATAGCTTCAAAGCCAATACTGTTAAGGTAATCAATTGCAGCGCCAAAAGCAATACCTCCCGCAATATTGGGTGTTCCGGCTTCAAATTTATGAGGTAATGCCGCATAAGTAGTTTTTTCGAAAGTAACTTCCTTGATCATTTCACCGCCTCCCTGGTAAGGAGGTAATTTGTTAAGCCATTGTTCTTTTCCGTAAAGAATTCCAACACCTGTCGGGCCACACATTTTATGAGCTGAGGTCACATAAAAATCTGCATCGAGTTGTTGCAGGTCGGGTTTTATATGTGAACATGATTGAGCCCCGTCAATCAACACAGCAGCGCCAACAGTATGAGCTTTTTTAATAATGGTTTCAATTGGGTTGATAGTTCCCAAAGCATTAGAGATGTGATTCACAAAGACCAGCTTTGTTTTTTTTGAAAGCAACGATTCATATTCTGAAAGGAGCAGTACTCCTTCTTCGCTCATTGGGATCACCTTTAAAATGGCCCCGGTGCGTTCACATAGCATTTGCCAGGGAACAATATTGGAATGATGCTCTAAGGCTGAAACAATAACCTCATCACCTTGTTTTAGTATTGAAGAAAAACCATTAGCAACCAAATTGATACTGTGAGTTGCTCCCGAAGTAAAGATCACTTCGTGAGAATGCTTTATATTAAAGTGTTCCTGAATTTTTTTTCGAGCTGCTTCATATGCATCGGTTGCTTCTTGCGAAAGCGAATGCACACCTCGGTGTATATTTGCGTTGTGTTTACTATAATAATCTACTATACTGTCTATTACAACTTGGGGTTTTTGAGAAGTTGCGGCATTATCCAAATATACTAACGGATATCCGTTTACTGTGCGGTGAAGGATGGGAAAATCAGTTCGTATTTTTTGAACATCGAATGCCATAAGTGAGATTAAAAGGGTTATAAATTAAATCTCGAAGCCCAGGTTAACTCCAATCTTATTGGCAATTAACTTATTAATTCGTCTTTTTAATTCAGGAATTTTCACACTTTCCAACACTGTATTGGCAAAGGCATACATCAATAAAGCTCTGGCCTCCTTTTTAGCAATTCCACGAGAACGCATATAGAACAATGCTTCTTCGTCTAACTGGCCAATGGTGCAGCCGTGTGAACATTTTACATCATCTGCAAAAATCTCCAGTTGCGGTTTTGCATTAATAGTAGCTTTATCGTTGATTAAAATATTGTTGTTTTGTTGAAATGCATCTGTTTTTTGAGCTTCTTTCTCAACCACAACCTTTCCATTGAAAACACCTGTTGAAGCATCGCCAAAAATACTTTTGTAATCTTGATGGCTTTCACAGTTCGGGGCAATATGGTGTACTAATGTATTATGGTCAACATGTTGTTTATTTTTCAAAATGGTAATTCCTTTTAAAGTAGAATTACAGTATTCTCCATTTTGATAGAAGTTGAGGTTGTTTCGGGTTAATTTTCCGCCAAAAGAGAACGTGTGTACATTACAATTACTTTCCCGTTCCTGAGCTAAATATGTATTATCTATTAATGAGGCTGAAACTACATTATTTTGAATTTTATAATAATCGACATAAGCTCTTTTTTCAGCAAAAACCTCTGTTACACTATTGGTAAGTACTTCATTTCCAGAAAGGCTTTGGTGTCGTTCAATAATTTGTACATGAGCATTTTCCCCTACTACAATTAAATTTCGAGGCTGTAAGAATATTGCAGCTTCATTGCCTGTTGAGAAATTAATGATCTCTATGGGTTTTTCTACTTCTTTATGCTTTGGTATGTGTATGTATGCTCCTTCTTTTGCAAATGCCGTATTAAGGGACGTTAAACTTTCTTCTTTTGCAACTTTATTGAAATAGGCTTCAATTACAGGCTTGTATTTAGGCTTACTTAATGCTGCCGATAATAAGCACACATCTAACTTATCATGAGTTGTTTCTGAAAGGAACGAACTGTAAACACCGTCTACAAATACTACTTTATACGTATCTATATCATGAAGAAAATACTTTTTGACATCTTTGAGTTCAATAGTATTATCTAATTGCTTTGGAAAGACACTATAATCGTTTTTCAGCAAAGAATTTAAGGATGTATATTTCCATGCTTCGTCTTTTTTAGTTGGAAATCCATCGTTTTCAAATTTTTTAATGGATCTATTGCGAATCTCATGAATAGGAGAGTCGACTTCCAAATTATCTTCAAAAGCTATATAAGAGGAAAGTAATTTATCTTTTAAACTCATTTTTCAATATTCAAATTGCTCTTAGGCATTTACTTCTTCCTTGATCCAGTCGTATCCCTTTTCTTCAAGCTCATATGCTAACTCTTTGCTTCCGGACTTAACAATTTTTCCATTCATTAATACGTGTACAAAATCCGGGACAATATAATCCAGTAAACGCTGGTAATGTGTGATAACCACTACAGCGTTATCTTTGTTCCTTAATTTATTAACTCCGTTAGCAACAATCTTAAGTGCATCAATATCTAAACCGGAATCGGTTTCATCTAAAATAGCAAGCTTGGGTTCCATAACCGCCAACTGAAATATCTCATTTCTTTTTTTCTCTCCTCCGGAAAACCCTTCATTTAAGGAACGTGATAAAAATTTACGATCGATCTCAAGCATATCTGCCTTTTCTTTGATAAGCTTGAGCATTTCGCTTGCCGGCATATCCTCTAACCCTTTAGCTTTACGGGTTTCGTTGATAGCTGTTTTTATAAAGTTGGTTACAGTTACTCCGGGGATCTCTACCGGATATTGAAAAGACAGAAAAACACCTTTGTGCGCTCTCTCTTCGGGATCAAGTTCGGTGATGTCTTCCCCATTTAGTGTAAGGTCGCCTTTATGTACCTCAAATTCTTCTTTACCTGCAATTACAGATGCCAAAGTACTTTTTCCGGAACCGTTAGGCCCCATAATAGCATGTACTTCTCCGGCTTTTACATTGAGGTTGACACCTTTTAAGATATCTTTTTCCTCTACACCAGCGTGTAAATTTTTAATGTGTAACATTCCTTAACTTTTCTTTTCTTCAAATTTAATGTCTGCCTTTGCAGGTTCATCACCTACTTCAAGGATCGCTGTTAAAGTGATAATTTCTTCCCACCCTTCTTGATCTTCAGGTTTAGGGGAAACAATCCCTCTTACAATTACGGGAACCATGTCAAACTCATCTTTT
>JANQOS010000067.1 GCA_028285705.1 Altibacter sp. | reverse complement strand
AAGAAGACCAACTAAACCCAGGTTAACTTACCGAGTATGCCGGTAAATAGAATTCGAATATACTTCCTTTATTAGGCTCACTGCTAATTTTAATATTGGTTCCGTGTAGTTCTATTATTTTCTTAACAATTGCCAATCCCAAGCCAATACCTGTTTTCTTTTCTTTTGTTTCTGTTTGCCTGAATCGTTCAAAAATGAATTTTTGTTCGTCTTCGCTGATACCCGGGCCGGAATCCTTTATCTTGATCGTGACATTTTCATTATCATGATCAACGATCATATCAATTTGCCCGTTCTCAGGTGTAAATTTAATGGCATTGTCCATCAAATTCTGAATAACACGTTCCACAAGTCCTATATCTGCGAAAACTAAAGGAGCATTACCAATTACATTAGCGTCTAACTGAATATTCTTCTCTTTGGCTATAACCTTATATTTTGATTGTACATCATAAATAAGGTCGGTTATGGCAAAAGGTTCTTTTTGTGGTTTTATCTGTTTCGCTTCCAATTTGGAGTATTCAAACAGCTGCGATACAAGTTTTGTAAGTTGTTTGATGTTCTTTTCGATGATCCTGATATACTCCATTTCTTCCTCTTCATTTAAACTTTCCTTCTTGATCTGAAGCGTTTCTATATAACCTTGCATGATTGCCAAAGGAGTACGTAGATCATGTGACACATTAGCGATCAGCTCTCTGCGAAGTACATCTACAGATTTTATTTCTTCAATATTTTGTGAAATAGTATCTGCCATCTGGTTATAGGTAATCGCCAATGTAGATAAATCTGATTTCTCCGGGTTGGCAATTCTACTATTCGTGTCTCCTTCTCTAAAACGGTTTACATGATAAATAATAGAGCGTAGGTTCTTAGTTAAGAACCAAACACTCAACCATCCAATTAAAATCGCAAAAATCATTGTAAGTATGGATGCTCCAACACCTAGTTTCATAAAATAGCTGGAAATCAATGAACTGTTAACTGCCTGGTAAGCTTCCCCCGCCAAAACAATATAGATAAAACCTTCCTGGCCGTCTTTTTGAAAATGTGCAGCAGAAAATATTTTTTCTTCTCCCGGATTTCTGGGATCATTGCCAAGAATATATAAGCCACCTTTATTCGAAATAAATTCGTTGATAGGCGCCAGATCCACTTTTTTGGCAGGCTCGTTTGGATTAGAATGGTCCAGAACCACAGAATACAAAACATCTCCGTTCATATCCAGCAAATACACCTCTATTCCTCTATTTACGGCCATCATATCATGCATAATGTCCCCAAACAGGGGTTTGTTTACACTACCGTCTTCCAAAAAGGGAGATGCATTTTGAAATTTTTCCTCGATCAGGTGATTGGCCACATTTGCGTTTAACTTTTGGGCAGTTTCTTCATAGAATTTATTGCTAAAGTAAAGTGAGATCAAAACATATGTTATTCCCATTAACACTATGATTAACAGAAATGAAATACTCAACTTCGTTATTAATTTATTGGAAAGTGTTTTGTTTTTCATCCTATCATCTCTATATCTTCGTTAAACTTATACCCAACACCCCAGGTTGTTATAATATAGGTGGGTTGCGCCATTTCAGGTTCTATTTTGGCACGTAAACGGTTAATATGTGAGTTGACCGTGTGTTCGTATCCTTCAAAATCATATCCCCAAATAAGACTCAACAGGTTCGATCTGCTATAACTTTTTCCGGGATTGGAAGCCATTAAGGTGAGTAATTCAAATTCTTTGGGTGAAAGTTCGATTCTTTGCTCATTTTGCGTCACTTTCCTTTTTTCAACATTAATGGTAAGCCCTTTAAATTTTAATTCGGGCAGTGTTCCTTTTTTAGTTTCATCACGGTCCATTTTTGCTCTTCTGAAAACTGCCTTTACCCTTGCAATGAATTCCCGAACACTAAATGGTTTTGTGATATAGTCATCTGCACCTATTTCCAACCCCAGTACCCTGTCTATCTCTTCACTTTTTGCAGTTAACATAATAACCGGAGTGCTTTGCTTTGCCCGTATTTGCTTACATACTTCAAAACCATCCATTACAGGCATGGAAATATCCAGAATTACAAGGTCCGGATTTTCTGTTAGCGCCAGATCCAGTCCATCTTTACCATTATAAGCCTTTAAAACCTCACAATCAATATCCTTAAGGTGAATCTCAATTAAATTGATGATTTCCTTGTCGTCTTCTATTATTAAAACCTTTTTCATTTAAATACGAAATGACCATTTAAGTATCACAAAAGTATCACAAAACGGTACGTTTTAGTTCAAGTTTGAAATAATTGAGAGGCCTAAAATACGGGCAAAGTCCTATAAATACAAACTATACCGCTTCAAAATCTCTCTAAAATCTATCACAAAAAAGTTATGTTTCTGTGAACCTATCGCAATACTCCTTATGGTACTTTGTCGTAACATATTTGAAAAACAACAATAAACAATTATTAAACTATGAAAAAGATGAAAAAATTTGTTTTATTATTAATGGTAATTACAGTTGGTTTTGCAACCAGTTGTTCTAATGATGACGACGGTACTCCACAAGCCACGACATCAAATCTTGTATTAAATTTATCGGGATTAGAAGATGTGGGCTCCGGACATGTATATGAAGGTTGGGTATTGGTGAACGGATCACCGGTCTCTACAGGAACCTTTACTGTAGATGCATCCGGAACTCTTTCTGCCACTTCTTTTGAAGTATTGACCGAAACCCTGGACGCAGCTACAAAATTCATTTTGACCATTGAACCTAACCCGGACCCGGACCCTGCTCCTTCTGCGCAAAAATTAATTGCAGGAGATTTTAGTGGAAACTCAGCTACAGTATCTACAAGTGTTGCTCCTGCCGTAGGTGATTTCAGTAATGCGGCCGGAACATTCTTTCTCCGTACACCTACAGATGAAGCGCCAGGCACTGCAAATAATGGAAATGATGAAAACGGAATATGGTTTGGGACACCGGGAGCTCCTCCCAGCCCTAACTTTACTTTGCCTACACTGCCGGACGGATGGATCTATGAAGGTTGGGTAGTAGGAGATGCAGGCCCTCTGTCCACAGGAACATTTTCTTCCTTTGATACTATGGATGATAATGCAGGAGCAAGTACAAGTTTTGGAGGAACAGAGCAATTAGGCCCTCCAATTCCCGGAGAAGATTTCTTTAACAATGCTCCTTCCGGAGAAACATTTCCTCTGGATATACGCGGCAGAACTGTTGTAATTAGCATTGAACCCGTACCGGATAACAGCCCGGCTCCATTCTTACTAAAACCACTTGCTGTAGTAGCAGGAAATGGAACGGCACCGGATGTACATACATTTAACCAAAACTTAGGTTCATTCCCTACAGGTACAGTTACCAGATAATTTGTTTGTTTTGTCAAGTGTTGGTTAACTAAAAAGCTTCAAGGTTTCCCTTGAAGCTTTTGTAGTTATTGTATAAAAGGTTCTTCGCCTAATTATTTCCTAAGATCAAAGGCAATCCACTATCACCGGAACCTACCACCACCACTTTCGAGTTTGGTGATTTTGACAATTCAAGAGTAGCATCGATCCCTTTATCCTGTAAGATCTTATCTGTGAGTGAAGCGCTTAAGATCCGGTTCGCATCCGCTTTTCCCTGTGCTTCAATAATCACTTTCTCTGCTTCTTTAGCAGCGGTTACCAATCTAAATTCATATTCCAGTGATTCCTGCTCTTGTTTTAACTTACGCTCAATAGCATCCTTTATAGTGGTAGGCAAGGTAACATCACGCACCAGTACTTCATTTAATTGAACAAATTGTTTATTAAGTATTTTTTTTGTTTCGGCAAAAATCTCTTCCTGTATCACATCACGCTTGCTACTATACAACTGTTCCGGAGTATAACGCCCTACAACACTTCTTGCAGCACTACGAATCGCCGGTTGTATCACACGTTGCAAATAACCTTCTCCAAGTGTTTGGTGCAATTTTCCCAAATCATTATAGACTGGTAGAAACCATGCGGAAGCATCAATTTGAATTTCAAGTCCGTTGGAAGAGAGCACTTTCATCTGTTCAAAAAGTTCCTGTTGTCGTACTTCATATATATAAACTTTGTTCCAGGGAGCAACAAGGTGAAAACCTTCTCCCAATGGCGGTTCATCAGTTACCACACCGCCTGAAAAAGTTTTGTAAAGTACTCCCGCTTCCCCGGAGCCAATAGTAACTGCAGATTTAGCTATTACTACAATTAAAATAATAAGGATGATAATTACGGGAATCCCGATTTTTGGTAATTTTTCCATGAGATTAATATTTTTAAAGGTTAGATAAGTCCATTATATTTTCTAATGAACCATTCTGAAGCCAGCACAAGAACAATGAGTGCCAGCAGGTATTTCCAATCGATTAAAGGTACTACTTTTTGTTCGCTTTTTTGAATTTGCTGAAACCTTTCGTCTTCAAGAAGTTCTTCTGCCAATTTTTGGGTTTCAGTGACGAAAAAAGCCTTTCCGTTTGTATTAGTCGCAACTCTGTGTAGTTTTGTTACGTTCGCATTTAAGAACTGCTGTTCAACATTGAAATCTAAAATCGTAAAGTTTCCACTACGCGCCACGTTTTCGTCCTGAACGGAAACAGTATATCTGTATTCCCCTGCCGGAAGGCTGTTGAGGTCCACTTCATAAAAATTATTCTTTAACAACATAGGAAAAACAGTACGTGTATTGGTCTCTGTATTAACCACTGAAATATTTAGTGAAGCCCGGGAGTCGAACACAAAATTCTGATCGAAATACTGGGCCGAAATCCGAATAGGATTATTGTTGTAATAAAACGTTTCACTTTCAACTTCCAACCTGCTCCGGCGTTTGTTAGATGCTAAATATTGGACTAATTTTCCAACAAAATCATCAAATTTCCGAAAATCGTTGTGCTCCAAAAAAGTTTGTGCTCTCCATTTCCAAAGTCCTTCTCCATCCCAAATGGCGTCTCGCTTTCCATTTATTTCCATGGTAGTGAGCATGGGGCTTTCACTCAAAAACCCATTAACGGATTGTTCCAGAAGCACTTCATGGGGAACCAAAATCTCCAGGTCTCCAAAAAGTGTATTTATGGGCCTGAACTCATTAAAACCAATATTGTCCACAGCAAAAGTACCGTAGTTAAGATTGAGTTCTCCTGAAACGTCTTCGGACTGATTTGTTACATTTTTATTGTAATTCTTCTGAACTGAATTTAAAAAATTCCAGTCGGTTTGAAGCCCTGTAATTACAAAAGTGTTTTTCTTTAATTTTTCTATCTCTCGATATACAGAAGAAAAGCTTCTGTCCGGTTGGTACAAAAGGATTAATTGATAATCGTTAATTACAGATGCTGCTTCACTCGGTTTTTTTACGGTTACTGTTCGCTGTTCGTTTGTAGTAATTGCTTTTTTTAATGCCCCCAGATCCGGGTGAATTATTTTACTGACTATTAACACATTTGTAGCTTGATCAATTACTTCTACTGCAAATCGCTTGCTGTTATTAACCTTGTTCTTCTCATCATCCAAGGGAACGATCTGTGCAGTATATTTTAGAAGCCCTACACTTGACGCGGGTAAGGTAAAAGACAATGTCTTCGTATTATCGGTTTCAGAAAAAGAAATGTTTTGCCGGTACACTGTCGATGCCCCCTGTGAAACTATAAATTGAGTATTTGTAACATTTACACCATTATAGACTAAAATTGCTTCTACCGGAAACTGATTTTTTAAAAAAGCATATCTGTTGGTATTGAGTCGTTCTATTTTTAAATCGGTGTATTGGGTAGAGTCTCCAAGAATTATGGGATAAATTGGGTTTTTATTTGTTGTGGCCGAAAATTCATAATCATTTCCCAGAGTCTGATTGCCATCCGTGATCAATAAAGCAGGAGCAATTTCATTTTTGAACAATTGATCTACTGAAGATAGTGCTTCTGAAATATTGGTATTGACCTCTGTAAAAGATAAGGAGTCGTTATCTCTAAAATCACTTCCAAAACTAAAAAAAGAAACGTCGAACTTATCATTGAGACTTGAATTGTTCCTTAACTGATCAATCAATGCCAAAACATTTTCTGTTTGGCCCAGTTCGTTCACCGATGCCGAATTATCTATCAATACCGGCAATTTTGGTTTTTGCACCGTATAGGTTGTATTCTTAAATTTTGGGTTTATTAGCAGCAATAAAATGGCATACAATGCTATAAAACGAAGAATTCCAAACAGCCACCGCAAAGACCCTCTGTACTTTGTCTTATAGCCATACATAAATAAAGCCAGCGAGAGGGAAACCACGCCGGCAATGATTATATATAGTATTGTTTCTGCGGCCATCTATTAGGTAAGCATTCCTCCATCTACATTTAAAACCTGCCCTGTAACATATGAAGAGAGGTCACTTGCCAAAAACACGCATGCATTGGCAATATCTTCGGGAGACCCGCCACGTTTTAACGGAATAGCTTCCCGCCATGACTGTACGGTAGCTTCATCCAACTTGCCTGTCATTTCGGTTTCTATAAAACCGGGAGCAATGGCATTACAACGTATATCTCTTGAGCCTAATTCCAGGGCAACAGACTTAGTAAATCCAAGAATACCGGCTTTGGAAGCAGCATAATTGGTCTGTCCCGCATTTCCTTTAAGTCCTACAACAGAGCTCATATTGATAATAGATCCTTTACGCTGTTTCAACATGGCACGTTGCACAGCTTTGGTCATATTAAAAACAGATTTTAAATTCACTTCAACTACTTTATCAAAATCTTCTTCAGAAATACGCATCAACAAATTATCTTTAGTAATTCCGGCATTGTTGATCAATATATCAATACTGCCAAATTCTTCAAGTACTTTAGCTGCCAGTTCCTGTGATTGTTCAAAATTGGCCGCGTCACTTTGGTAAGCCTTTACCTTTACACCCTCATTTGAAGCTTCTTTCGCTAAAGCTTCTGCAGCTTCTGCCGAAGAACTATAAGTGAATGCCACATTAGCTCCGTGTTTTGCAAATACTTCTACAATTCCTTTACCTATACCGCGGCTTCCTCCTGTAATAATCGCTGTTTTACCTTCTAATAATTTCATTGTTTGTCATGGTTTTTGAATACTTCCAAATATAGGAAATCACTTCGGCTTTGCCATAAAAAAAGCCCCCCAACTTTGTTAAGAGGCTCCTAAATATTTTATTGTATTGTCTATCCTAAAACTTCCGCAATCTTTTTTCCTATTTCTGCGGGAGAATCTACTACATGGATACCACATTCGCGCATGATCTTCTTTTTTGCCTGGGCAGTATCATCGCTTCCCCCTACAATTGCTCCGGCATGCCCCATAGTACGCCCCGCAGGGGCTGTTTCTCCTGCAATGAAACCAACTATGGGCTTTTTACTTCCACTGTCTTTATACCAATTTGCAGCATCTGCTTCCAATTGTCCTCCAATTTCACCGATCATCACTACTGCTTCGGTCTCTTCATCGTTTATCAATAACTCAACAGCTTGTTTTGTAGTGGTTCCTATGATGGGGTCTCCTCCAATACCTATTGCTGTAGTTATCCCCAGTCCTTGTTTTACCACCTGGTCCGCAGCTTCATACGTAAGTGTTCCGGATTTAGAAACAATCCCAACACGTCCTTTTTTAAATACAAAGCCAGGCATAATACCAACTTTAGCCTCTTCCGGAGTAATTACTCCCGGGCAATTAGGCCCTATTAAGCGGCAGTCTTTGTCTTTTAAATAATCTGAAGCCTTAATCATATCTGCCACAGGGATTCCTTCGGTTATGGTAATGATCACTTTAATTCCTGCATTGGCAGCTTCCATAATGGCATCTGCGGCAAAAGCCGGTGGAACAAAAATAATGGTGGTGTTCGCTCCCGTCTCTTTTACAGCTTCTTCTACTGTATTAAAAACAGGCCTGTCTAAATGTTGTTGACCTCCTTTACCGGGTGTTACCCCCCCTACTACATTGGTTCCGTACTCGATCATTTGTTCTGCATGAAAAGTACCTTCACTACCAGTAAAACCCTGTACAATTATCTTTGAATCCTTATTGACTAAAACACTCATGTTTTTATTGATTTTTTATTAAATAACAAGGCTGCAAATGTAGACTTTTTACTGAAGTTTTTAAAGGATTTTACACTTTAACCTTATGGTAAGATTCATTTGTATCGTCTTTATCCGTTACCGGCTGACTTACCTGATATCCACGATACAATTTATCGTCTTTTACTTCCCAAATAGCAATGAAGTGCGCTATTCCCAGTTCTTCATCAGGGTTCTCAATAGTGCGGATATAATATTTATAACGAATGGTGACATGGTTATCATCCGCCAATAAATGACTCACCTCTACACGAAGGTCGTGATAGGTACGGCGAATCTCCGAAAAGAAATTGATAATATCGTCAAAATTCATGATGGTAAGCCCATCCGTACTATTCCAGATCAGTACTAATTCCGGATGAAAAAAACGTTCTAGGACCGAGTCGTCCTTGAGAATATTAGAACTGTAAAAATTTCTTACTACCTCTTTCGCCCTATTGCTCATTGTATTTTATCAAGTTTATCAATTATGTCCGGAATTAAACGTATAGAAGCTAATTCCTTATATTTTTTTCTGAATTCATCTGCCGGTGTACCAAAATAGGATTTGTGACCGGGCAAAGACTTACTTACGCCACTCTGTGCAGAAATAATAGCTTTCTCTCCAATAGTGATCCCACTGGTAATACCTACTTGTCCCCAAATGGTAACGAAATCCTCTATTAAAACGCAGCCGGCAATTCCAACCTGAGAAGCTATTAAACAACGGCTTCCAATAACGGTATCATGGCCTACGTGTACCTGATTGTCCAGTTTGGTCCCCTCTCCTATTATCGTGGAAGCACTTACTCCTTTATCAATGGTACACAGGGCTCCAATATCAACATTATCTTTTATGACCACATTTCCCCCGCTAAGCAGTTTATCAAACTTCTCAGGGCGGTTTTTATAATAGAAAGCATCGGCTCCCAAAACACTTCCTGAGTGTATGGTTACATTATCACCAATGACCGTATGGTCATAGATACACACATTCGAGTGAATGGTACAGTTATCACCTATAACCACATTATTTCCTACAAATGCATTGGGTTGTATTACCGTATTCTTTCCTATTACGGCAGATTCTGAAATAACAGCAGTTGCAGGAGTAAAAGGCCTGAAGTGATCTGTTAATGTATTGAAATCACGGAAAGGGTCGTCTGAGACCAGTAGCGCTTTGCCCCTGGGGCAATCTACTTTTTTATTGATAAGGATAACAGTAGCCTGAGAATGTAACGCTTTATCGTAATATTTTGGATGGTCCACAAAAACAATGTCTCCGGGTTGCACTACATGAATTTCGTTCATCCCCAAGACCGGAAAATCTGCATCTCCCACGTAATTGCTGCTTATAATTGTGGCAATTTCTTCAAGTGTATGTGGTCGTGGAAATTTCATATTATAAAACTACTTTTTTTTTCCGTATATGATAACCCTGGCGAATAAAAAATGTAAAAGAGGAATTTTTGAGAAAAATACATCCAGGTTATATCCAAATTTGTTGATCCAATTTCCATAGTTTTTGTCGCCATAGACCTTCAATGCAATAAAGCCAAATATAACACTAAAGAAATCGAAAAAATAATGGTCGAAAGTAAACTTTTTTCTAATTAATTTAAAATCTTTTGAAACCAATGCATGTTCATCCGGAGTGCGTTCTTTGGGATTTAATTTTCTGTATATCTTATAAATAGGGTTTATGTTAAGTGGTTCGGTAAACAAGATATAGCCACCCGGTTTCAGAACCCTATGGATGTGATTTACAGACTTTTCGATGTCTAAATGATGTAGTATAGCACCGCCATAAACAATATCGAAAGAGGCATCGGGAAAAGTAAGGTTGTTGGCATCCATTAAATGAAAGTCAATTTCAAACGGAAGGTCTTTGGCATTTATAGCACCTTTATCCAATTCTACTTCAGAAATATTGATACATGTAATCTTGGCGGGAACTACTTTATTTTTGATCCAGGCCATCCAGGAGTGAGAACCAATTTCCAGAAGTTCCTTGCCTGCAAAGGTTTCAACGATCTTGTCTAGGATATTAGCTTCTCGTTTATAGGAGTAATGAAAAGCATGCCTTCTAAGTTTTTTAATCTTTGTGCGCTCCAGCTTGTTCTCGTTCCAGTACTCTGCTTCGGTTTTGGCAATTTCTTCAATACTTTTTTTCATTACCGTTGCGTTACTCTTTTATACGCTCCTGGTATTGCCCCTTTTCGGTGTCGATACGAATTTTATCACCTTCATTTATAAAAAGAGGCACATTCACTTCGGCTCCTGTTTCAACCTTAGCCGGTTTTGTAGCATTTGTGGCAGTATTTCCTTTCACTCCCGGTTCTGTAGAAATTACCTCTAAAATAACATGTGGAGGCATTTCTACGGAAAGGGGTGCATTATCTTCAGAATTAATGATCACGGTTACTATTTCACCTTCTTTCATTAATTCAGGAGTATCCAATGCGTCTTTTTGAAGCTGGATCTGTGCATAGTCTTCGGTATTCATAAAATGATAGGTATCGCCTTCATTGTACAAATACTGAAACTTATGGGTTTCTACACGAACATCGTCAATTTTATGTCCTGCAGAAAAAGTATTATCAATAACTTTCCCCGAGGTTACGCTTTTTAGTTTTGTACGTACAAATGCAGGTCCCTTGCCAGGTTTTACATGTAAAAACTCAATTATTTTATAAATATCATGATTGTATCTAATACACAATCCTTTTCTAATATCTGAGGTAGTTGCCATATTCTATATTTCTATTTTTTGGGTGAAGTTTACTAGTTTGAGCTAAAATATCCTTTCATAATTCCACGTTTGGAATTTTTAATGAACTGGAGGATTTCGTCTCGTTCCGGAGTTGCTTCCATTTCAGCTTCAATAATTTCGGCTGCTTGTGTATTATTATAATTTCTTTGATACAATATTCTGTAAATATTTTGGATCTCTCTAATTTTTTCAGGACTAAATCCTCTTCGGCGTAAGCCAATGGAATTTATCCCTACATATGACAAAGGTTCTCGTGCTGCCTTTACATAAGGAGGTACATCTTTACGAACCAAAGACCCTCCGGTAACAAAGGCATGGTTACCGATCATACAAAACTGGTGCACAGCGGTCATTCCTGCTAATATTACGAAATCTCCCACTGTAATATGGCCCGCCAAAGTACTATTGTTAGAGAAAATACAATTGTCCCCCACAAAGCAATCATGCGCAATATGGCAATATGCCATAATAAGGCAGTTTTTGCCAATTACAGTTTTCCCTCGGTCTATGGTACCTCTGTTTACAGTTACATATTCACGAATGGTTGTATTATCGCCTATTTCGGCAGTAGTTTCTTCATCCTGGAATTTGAGGTCCTGTGGAATTGCAGAAATTACCGCACCGGGAAAAATATTACAGTTCTTACCTATACGGGCTCCTTCCATGATCGTCACGTTAGAACCAATCCAGGTTCCTTCACCAATTATCACATTACTATGTATCGTAGTAAAAGGTTCTATTACTACATTTTTGGCAATTTTTGCGCCCGGGTGGACGTATGCTAAAGGTTGATTCATTTACGTGTTTTTTGTTTTAACAATTTGAGCCATCAGTTCTGCTTCAGTGACCAATCGGTTATTCGCATAGGCGTTACCTTTCATATGCACAATTCCTCTACGAATAGGCGTAATCAATTCTAAGGTAAAGATCAATGTATCTCCCGGATTTACCTGTTGTTTAAACTTCACGTTATTGATCTTCATAAAGAATGTAAGGTAATTTTCCGGGTCCGGCACTGTACTTAAAGCCAAAATACCTCCTGTTTGCGCCATAGCCTCAACAATAAGCACACCTGGCATAACGGGTGCTCCGGGAAAATGCCCCATAAAGAACGGTTCGTTCATGGTCACATTCTTAAGTCCAACCACATGTGTATCCGACAGTTCTAAAATCTTATCCACCAGCAAAAAAGGAGGTCTGTGCGGCAACATATCCATTATCTGGTTTACATCCTTTATTGGTGGCAGTGTCACATCAAAATACGGAATCTTATTTCTACTTTCGATCTTTATGATCTTTGAAAGCTTCTTGGCAAATTGGGTATTTACATAATGACCCGGTTTGTTGGCAATCACTTTTCCGCGTATTCGTGTACCTATTAATGCCAGGTCCCCTATAACATCCAATAACTTATGCCTGGCAGCTTCATTGGGATAGTGCAGCGTAAGATTGTCCAAAATTCCGTTTGGCTTTACAGAGATCTCATCCTTTCCAAATGCCACACGCAGTTTTTTCATGGTTTCAGGAGAAAGTTCTTTATCTACATATACTATCGCATTATTAAGATCTCCCCCTTTTATTAAGCCATGTTCCAATAACATTTCAATCTCATGAAGGAAACTAAAAGTACGTGCATCTGCTATTTCTTCTTTAAAATCTGAAAGATGTTTCAATGAGGCATTTTGAGTACCCAAAACTTTGGTGCCAAAATCTACCATAGTGGTAACCTGGTATTCTTCTGAAGGAATAACAGTTATTTCACTACCGGTCTCTTCA
>JANQOS010000056.1 GCA_028285705.1 Altibacter sp. | reverse complement strand
GAGATACTCTCTTGAGGCTAATGATGGAACATACTCCATAGATTCCACGGTTCCAGAATAAATTGCCTTCTGAGCTTTGTTTTCTTGTGCTTCCGTAGCGAAAACAACAGCAAAAATTAGCACTAGTAGAGAAATTTTAGATTTCATAATAAGTTTTTTAGTAAATAATTTAGTTTTAAGATTTTTAAAGGGTTCCTAAATTACCAACTATTTTTTAATCTGCAAGGAAAAATTTTAACAATTTGATTTTTACCCATTGATTATTAAATTATTACACCTGGCTTAATTGTTAGCTTTATAGCGGCCCCAATTTTAAAAAGGCAAAAAAAATGATGAAAGATTATAACAAAAAAAGCGGAGTAATACTCCGCTTTTTTTATTTCTAATTTGTACTAAAAAGTTTATTTAACAATAATCTTTGCTGTTTTCTCAATGGATTTATCTCCTATTTTTATTAAATAAATTCCACTGGCAACATACGACATGTCCAATGAATATGTAAACTTATTGCCTTCATTCACCAGGTTATTGAATACAAGTATTTTACCGTTAACATCATAAACACTTAGAGGTAACACTTCATTATAACTGGTATTTAAAACAATATCGAATTTCTTATTGTCTGTAGAAGACACTATTAATTCAGCATTTGCAATTTCAAGATCTCCAACAGATAGCACACCATCATTTTTAGGGTTTTCTGCATAGAAATCATTATCGGTAAAATTATCGCCCGCTAAATTTGTTTCAGTTTCAATTCTATAGAGTTGTCCCGGAGTAGACAGATCTGCCTGAACCGTAAAAGTATAAGTGTCTGTTGCTCCTGGAGCAATAGATCCTGTATATACTTCACTAACAGGAGTTCCTCCATCTATACTATATGTTACCGGAATGTTGGTTTGTGTTGATGTACCATAGTTTTCGATAGTAATAGTAATATCCTCTGTAGCGGTTAAAGCACCACTATTAGGTAAAATATCTACTATGGCCACATCGTCTGCCGGCAATGTATTTTCCAGGTTGAAAGCTCCAACAATATCTCTTCTACTAGGGTTGAAATATTCGGCAATGTGCCAAAAATCTCTATCATTTTCAGGGTCAACCGTTAAGTGTACGTAATCTGCAAATCTAAGATTAGGGTTATTTGCAGTACTCTGGCCAATTAGGCCTTCAGCAAATGTCATTGTTCCTGAAGGATCTGCTTGTAACCTTCCCGTATATCTAATTGAGATCATATCGGTAGTACTAACAGAGCTATACCCCATTCCTATATTACCATAGATATCCATTGCCATACTTCCTGAAAAGGCATGTCTTCCCGCTGGTGCAGTATAGGTTCCTTCCTGATGGATCGTCCATGGCATTCCGGATTCCGGTTGGCGTAACTCATACCAGCGAATACCGGCAAGTTCACCTGCAGTTGGATCTGTATCTACAACAAAATTGAATACAACAGAGTTATAACCGTCAAATTGTCTAAATTGTGCCTGGTTCATAATAGTGGCTTGTAAAGCATCAATATCCGGACCTCCTGGCTGACTTAAATTTGAAAAGCTACCTCCATCAAAAACACTAATATAATCTGTAGTTGCCAGTTCTTGCGGCGTAGAAATTGTAGAATTTGCAGGGGTCTCCCAATCTACATTGATCGTCCATATCTTTAAATGATCTGTTGCAACACCGCCCCATGCATCATCTTGTAAATATACCACATTAAAGTTTCCGGGTTTTGGATGAGATCCGGCAGTATGATGAAATCCTTGTGGACTAAAAAACCCACTGGTTTGGATTCCTGTCAAGTTAAAAAATTGAAACTGGGCGGTCTCTCCATTTAACATTTTCTCACGTTCTACTGCAAAAACTCTTCTGTTACCAATATTGGCTGTAACATAGTACCCATCTGGCCAAACAGAGAATTTTGTATAATCAGGAAAGCTTCCTGTACCAAACCCGGTAGTATAGATATGCCAACCATCATTCACAGGATCCGATCCTTCACAAACAGCAACATTGAATCCATTAGGTGAAGAATCAAATTCAGTTACAATAAACCGGTCCGCCATTTGGTCGTAAAGAACAATAGGATCTCCAATATTATTCCCTGGGAATAATGTAGATAGAGATGCTTCCGGAGTTAAAGGATTTCCAGCTTTATCAAATATTCTGAAAGCCGAGTTCCACGCGCCTATATAATGGTTAGGTCCAACGGCTCCTGTAGGATCCGAAGGGGTTGCCTGCGAAATATCTGCCTCGAAAATAAGGAATGGAGGGTTTGCCATCCTTGAAGGAGGTGTTGTTTGTAATGCCAGATCCGGCCCCATAGAGCCTTTTCCTGGAATTACTCTATTCCCGTACTGTCTTTTGGGTCTTCCTTCTGTAGGTGTGTTGTCTGCGAGCACTAGTGTCCCGTCTTGAATTTGTTTAGCAATACTGGGAACATAGATAGGGTCCGCCAATACTCCTGTTTCATCAGCTCCTGTGTTTCCAGGCTGCTGTGCATACACAGAACCTGTAAACGCTATCATGAGCATTACAAAAAAATAATTTCTTAATTTCATAGAGTTGTTTTTTAAATTATAAATGTATTAAGTTCATAAAAATAATAATTCCAACTCTTTTAAAAAAGAGAAAATGCTTCGAATTTATTGTAGCCAAGACTTATACGACACGCTTTCGTTCATTTTTTTGGAGATTTCTTGTATAGAAATTCGCTCTTGTTCCATGGTATCCCTGTAACGTATAGTGACCATATTGTCTTCTTTGGTTTGGTGATCTACGGTAATACAAAAAGGTGTTCCAACGGCGTCCTGGCGGCGATAGCGCCTTCCTACGGCATCTTTTTCATCATAAATCACATTGTAATCCCATTTCAAAGTATCAATAATTGATTGGGCTATTTCAGGTAATCCATCCTTTTTTACCAAAGGCAATACAGCGGCTTTTATCGGCGCTAAAACAGAAGGTAATTTAAGTACGGTTCGGGTACTGCCATCTTCCAGATTTTCTTCCTGAAGTGAATTACTTAGAACTGCAAGGAACATTCTATCCAGGCCAATAGATGTTTCCACTACATAAGGAGTGTAATTTTTATTTAATTCGGGATCAAAAAACTGGAGTTTTTTTCCACTGTATTCTTCGTGAGCCTTTAGGTCGAAATCTGTACGGGAATGTATTCCTTCCAATTCTTTAAAGCCAAAAGGGAACTTAAATTCTATATCTGCAGCAGCATTTGCATAATGGGCTAGTTTTTCATGATCGTGAAAGCGGTAATTTTCTTTTCCTAATCCTAAGGAATGATGCCAGTTTAAACGTGTTTCTTTCCAGTATTCATACCATTTCATTTCTTCCCCCGGACGTACAAAAAACTGCATTTCCATTTGTTCAAATTCACGCATTCTGAAGATAAATTGTCTTGCAACAATTTCATTCCGGAAAGCTTTTCCGGTTTGGGCGATCCCAAACGGAATTTTCATCCTCCCTGTTTTTTTCACATTCAGAAAATTCACAAAAATTCCCTGAGCAGTTTCAGGACGAAGGTATAGATTGGTAGCACTTTCGGCCGAAGCTCCCAGTTTAGTACCAAACATCAAATTGAACTGTCGTACTTCAGTCCAGTTCTTGCTTCCTGTTTCCGGATCAGCGATTCCCAATTCTTCGATTAGCGCCTTAACATCTGCCAGGTCTTCGGTATCTAAAGCCCGAGCCATTCGCTCTAAGATTTCTTTTTGTTTTGTTATGTACCCAATAACACGTGCATTGGTAGTTACATACTGCTCTTCGTCAAAACTTTCGCCAAAACGCTTACGTGCTTTTTCTATTTCCTTTTGCGCCTTTTGATTCAGTTTTTCGGCATAGTCTTCGATCAACACATCTGCACGATAACGTTTCTTTGAATCTTTATTATCGATCAACGGATCATTAAAAGCATCAACATGGCCCGAAGCTTTCCATGTAGTAGGGTGCATTAAAATTGCGGCATCTATTCCCACAATGTTTTGATGCATATATACCATACTTCGCCACCAATATTCGCGTATGTTCTTTTTAAGTTCTACACCGTTTTGCGCATAGTCGTACACAGCACTAAGGCCATCATAAATTTCACTAGATGCAAAAATGTAACCATACTCCTTTGCGTGTGATACTACTTTTTTAAACTGATCTTCATTCTTTGCCATAGCGCAAAAATAAAAAAACCGCTACGATAACATCGCAGCGGTCTCAATTTTTTATTTCAATTTTTATTTAAGCTCCATGGTAGTCGATGCAACTTGTTTTGAACCATCAAAAACATTGATGATGTATCTTCCTTCAATAAGATCTTCCTCTTTGGCATTTACGAGTACACAAACATCCAATTCTTCATTTTCATAAAAGACATTTGTAGCTGCACTATAGTTAAGTACTTCTCCGTCAAATTGCAGGTTTTCTTTATCTCCTAATAAGTTATTCTTAGGATTGATGACCTGAACAAATAATGTTCTGTCTCCTTTTTCGGCAATAGGATTAGGAGTTAGTGTAAAACATGCTCTGACCTTATCAGCACGACTGGAACGTCTGGTATCAACGATCTTTCCACTGCTTCTAATTATTACGGCTTCTCCTCGAAGATCGACAGCATTTACTACCGATCCCTTTTTAATAGTTTCAGCCATTGCTACATTCTTTTCACTTACAGAGTCCACAACCTTTATAGTATTGCTCAACACCATATTTGTGCTATCGCGTTCCATAGCAAGAAGTTGATTTGCAGCAATTAAACTGTCTGCTCTCTTGAATAACAATTTACGCTCCCGCTTTAATCTCCCAATTTCAGCTTTATAACGTCCTATTAAAGCAACATTTGCTTCTGCTGCTTTAACAGAATCAAGTAGAACCTCAATTCGTCCACGGGCAGCCAAAAGGTCTTTGTCTTTTAGTTCATTATCCTGTATAATCTCATCGTAATTTGCTATGAGTTCTTCTAACTCACCTTCGATTTCCACTTTTTGCTTCTCAAGTCCGGTTACCGTATTTTTACTATCATTGTAAAGGGTTACTGTGTAAACAGCCAAAGCTATCAACAATGCAGAAAGCACTCCAATTAATACTTTAAATTTTGTGCTGTTGTTTTCTGTGCTCATAATTATAGGTTTAGAATAGATTTAGGGGTCAAAAGTACTAAGGGGATCAAGATATAAACGTTTAAAAAATGGTAAAAAAAATTAAAATATGTTAAATGTCTTATTCCCAAAAGTTTGTAATGGCTGTAAAAAGATATTATTAAAAGCGGAAAACACTCTCTGTACTCAATGTTTGCACAGGCTTCCTCTTATAGGTCATCATAAAACAGCAAACCAATCTATGAAAAATATTTTTTATGGGCGGTTTATGGTGGAAAATGCTACTGCATTATTGCAATTTCAAAAAAAAGGTATTACTCAGGAGATATTACATAACCTCAAATATAAAGGGCAAAAAGAAATAAGCTATTTTTTTGGTAAATGGCTGGGAGCTGAATTGTCTTCAGTACAACAATATCGGAGTGTGGACATGGTGGTGCCTGTGCCGTTACACAAACAAAAACTTAAAAAAAGAGGTTATAATCAAGTAGAGGGTTTTGGAAAAGAAATCGCAGCTGCATTAGATGTTCCTTACCGGGACGATATTTTGCTAAAGATCTCCAAAACAAATTCTCAGGTCTTTAAAAAGCGTTTTACCCGTTTTGAAACAGAAGAGATTTTTACAGTACAAAAGCCCGATCTTATTAAGAACAAACATATTTTGTTAGTAGATGATATTATAACTACCGGTGCTACCATAGAAAATTGTGCTGTACAATTGCTTAAAAGCACAAATACTAAACTTAGCCTGGCGACCATTGCTATCGCATAAAAATACCTATTTTTGCTATCTTATAACTCTAAATGTGTGAAACACCGTCTGCTCTATATTCCAATTGCCTTTTTGTTTTTGCTTTCTTTTGTTGATTGCGCCAAAAAGGGGACTCCTTCGGGTGGAAAAAAAGACTCGATCCCACCAGTACTGGTAAAAAGTGTTCCTGAAAATTTCAGCACTAATTTTTCTGAAAATGAAATAAGGATCTATTTTGATGAATATATAAAACTAAAAGACCTTCAAAAAAACCTTATCATCTCTCCTCCTTTAAAATATGCTCCGGAAATTACTCCCCTTAGCACAGCCAAATATGTTAAAATAAAAATATTGGATACTTTAATTGCCAATACTACCTATTCTATAAATTTCGGGCAAAGTATTGTTGACAACAATGAAGAGAATCCTTTTGAGTATTTTAAATATGTTTTTTCAACGGGAAGTTATATAGATAGTTTAAAACTTTCTGGAGTTGTAAAAGACGCTTTACTGTTAAAACCCGAGATCCCTACTACTGTGATGTTGTATGAGGTGAACGAAACATTCAAGGATTCGGTTATTTTTTCAGAAAAACCCATGTATATCACTACGACCAAAGATAGTACGAGTACTTTTGAACTTACCAACCTGAAAGAAGGAAATTATTTATTGATAGCTCTTAAAGAAAAAAACAACGACTATACATTTCAGTCGGTAAATGATAAAATTGCTTTTGCAAATGAGGTTGTTTCACTTCCTACGGACACTACCTACCAGCTTAATTTATTTAAAGAAACTCCAAATTATAAAATAGCGCGCCCTAAACACGAATCTAAAAACCACATCCTTTTTGGTTTTGAAGGAGATGCAAAAGAGCTATCACTCAAATTACTTTCCACGGTACCCGAAGGATTTACTTCAAAAACATATCGCGATAGTAAAACGGATACCATACATTATTGGTTTAAACCTCAAATAGAAACCGACTCCTTATTATTTGTTGCTAAAAATTACGATACTGTTGATACTCTTAACGTCCGAATGCGAAACCTGTTTAAGGATACGCTGACAATTTCACCAATTAACAGCGGGGTTTTACTTCCTAAGGACACTTTAAAATTAAAGGCAAATACACCTCTTTCTGAAATCAATACTGAAAAAATTAAAATTATAGATAAGGATTCCGTTGCAATTACTGCAACTGCACAAATCAATAAGCGATTTAATACTGCTGAAATTATATTCCCAAAAACCGAAGAGCAGTCCTATAACATAAAATTGCTTCCCGGAGCAATAAGCGATTTTTTTGAAACTGAAAATGACACTTTAAGCTACGGTGTTCGTACCAAAGCGTTTTCAGATTATGGTACATTGACGTTCACATTAAATAATGTAAATGAAAAAGCTCTAATCGTACAATTGGTAGACAGTAAGTTTAAATTGATCACTGAAAAACCACTTCCCGAAAATAATACGGCATACTTTGATTATATAGACCCCGGAATTTATTATGTGCGCGTGGTATTTGACGAAAACGAAAACGGAATTTGGGACACCGGTAATTTTTTGAAGCGTTTACAACCGGAAAGAATAGTCTATTATCCTTCCCAGCTGGAAATTTTGGCAAATTGGAGCCTCAACGAAATATTTACACTAGATTAAAGTCATCCCGGTCATTTAAGAACTGTAAGTGTTCCCTGTTTTTTGTTATATGTTTTTTTTCCAAAACAACAGTTTCCATAAATTCTTCTTCAAGATTATTGGTTGAGATTTGCTCGCCCAATACATCATAAACTGCAGAATGTCCAACATATTCATAACCATTACCATCCAATCCTACCCTATTTACGCCTATACAATAACTCATGTTTTCTATAGCACGGGCCTTTAATAGCGCATCCCATGCCATAATTCGTTTTTCAGGCCAATTGGCAACATATAACAATACATCGTAATCGACCGTATTACGGGCCCAGACCGGAAAACGAAGATCATAACAGATCAAAGGACAAATTTTAAAGCCCTTGTAATCCAGAATTAGTCTTTTTGTACCTGCAGAATAGGTTTTATCCTCTCCTGCCAATGTAAAGGTGTGACGTTTATCATACATTTTATAATCTCCGTTTGGAAATACAAAATACAACCGGTTATAAAAAGTATTGTCTTCTGAAATGATTACACTTCCTGTAATGGCCGAACTATGCCTTTTTGCCTCTAAGATCATCCATTGTAATGTTTCGCCATTATGCCTTTCGGCCAGATCTTTTGCATTCATGGAGAATCCTGTAGTGAACATTTCCGGAAGCACGATCAAGTCTGTTTTTCCCGAAATTGTATTGATCTTATCCGAAAACAGGGTTCTATTGGCAATTGGGTTCTCCCAATGTAAATGTGATTGAATTATTGTTACCGAAAGCGTTTCTTGCATACTATATTGCTTCTAAGATTTGAACAACATCTTCAATGTCTTGCATCCTGGCATGCGCTAAGGCAGTATTGCCTCTGTCATCTGCAATTGTCGGGTCGGCTCCACGATTCAATAATAATTTTACAATTGCAACCTTACCAAAAGTAGCTGCAAAAATTAACGCCGTTGCTCCATTAAAATTTCTACTATTGACATTGGCTCCTTTTTCTATTAACAATTGTGCCATTGGGAGGTACCCTTTAAAACACACTCCCATCAGAGCAGTATTTCCCGAAGCATCACGTGCATCAATATCCTGAGGGTGTTGCAGTATCTCTTCGACAATAGTATCATGGCCATAGTAAGTAGCCAACAGTAACGGTGTAGAACCTCGCTGGTCTTTAGCGTTCACCAAATCCGGTCTCTCACTCAGAAGCTTCTCTACCTGTAGGTGGTCTCCTTCTCTAATGGCATTAAAAATTACTTCATTCATAGTCTTTCACAAGTTAAAAAAATGAAGCAACATAGGTGCTATGTTGCTTCAAAAAGTATGTCACTCAATATTACTTCGGTTTAGAAAGAAATACATTAGAGTTAAGCTAAATCAAAGCGGTCCAGGTTCATTACCTTAGCCCAGGCAGATACAAAATCTTGCACAAATTGCACTTGAGAATCATTGCATGCATATACTTCAGCTATTGCACGGAGTTCAGAGTTTGATCCAAAAATAAGGTCAGCTCTGGTTCCTACCCATTTAAGTTCACCTGTTGTACGATCACGGCCTTCAAACACATTTTGATTATCTGAAACTGCCTTCCAGGTCGTTCCAAGATCAAGAAGGTTAACAAAGAAATTATTATTCAGTTGCTCAAAATCATTTGTGAAGACACCATGATTAGACTGGTCGAAGTTTGTATTAAGAACTCGCATCCCACCAACTAATACTGTCATTTCAGGTATCGAAAGTGTCATTAATTGTGCTTTGTCTACCAGCAATTCCTCTGCCCGTACTTTTTGACCTTTCTTAATGTAGTTTCTAAAGCCATCTGCAACAGGTTCAAGGTGAGCGAATGATTCTACGTCTGTTTGTTCCAATGACGCATCTGCTCTTCCGGCAATAAAAGGGACAGTTATATTATGCCCTGCATTTTTTGCGGCCTGTTCCACAGCTGCGCATCCGCCCAATACAATTATATCTGCCAGAGAGACCTGCTTACTACCGATTTGGGCACTATTGAATTCCTGTTGAATACGCCCCAGTGATTCTAATATCTTTGATAGTTCTGCCGGGTTGTTCACTTCCCAGTTCTTCTGTGGAGCAAGACGAATACGAGCACCATTTGCCCCACCACGCTTATCCGAATCGCGGTAAGTAGAAGCTGATGCCCAAGCAGTAGATACCAATTGAGATATGGAAAGCCCCGAATTAAGTACCGTATTCTTTAAAGAGGAAATATCCTGGTCGTCTATCAGTTCATGCGTAACATTTGGAATAGGATCCTGCCAAATAAGTGCTTCTTTAGGTACTTCCGGCCCCAAATAACGACTGATAGGTCCCATATCACGGTGTGTTAACTTGTACCAGGCACGAGCAAAAGCATCTGCAAATTCCTTGGGATTTTTATAAAAGCGCTTTGAGATTTTTGCATATTCAGGGTCATCTCTCAAGGAGAGGTCCGTTGTCAACATAAATGGTGTTTGGCGTTTAGACGGATCATGAGCATCCGGTACTGTTCCTTCTCCTGCACCTCCTTTTGGCTTCCATTGATATGCACCTGCCGGACTTTTGGTTAGTTCCCATTCATAACCAAACAGGTTCTCAAAGAAATTATTACTCCACTTAGTTGGAGTTGTGGTCCAGGTTCCTTCAAGTCCACTGGTAATAGTATCTCCTGCATTACCGGTCCCAAATGTGTTCTTCCAACCCATACTTTGCTCCTCTATTCCGGCGGCTGCAGGTTCTCTACCTACGTATTTTCCTGCATCGGCAGCACCATGTGCTTTACCAAATGTATGGCCTCCTGCAATAAGTGCAACAGTTTCTTCATCATTCATTGCCATACGTCCAAAAGTCTCTCTAATGTCATGTGCCGCCAAGATAGGGTCGGGATTTCCATTAGGGCCTTCTGGGTTTACATAGATAAGTCCCATTTGAACTGCGCCAAGAGGATTCTCAAGTTCACGATCGCCCTCATAGCGTTTATCTCCAAGCCATTCAGCTTCAGAACCCCAATAGATATCTTGTTCGGGTTCCCAGACATCCTCTCGCCCGCCTGCAAAACCAAAAGTCTCAAAGTCCATTGATTCTAAAGCGCAATTACCCGCAAGTATCAATAAATCTGCCCAGGAGATCTTTCTTCCGTATTTCTTTTTAATGGGCCATAATAATAAACGTGCCTTGTCCAGGTTCCCATTATCCGGCCAACTATTAAGTGGTGCAAAACGCTGACTTCCCGATCCAGCTCCACCCCGGCCATCGCCAATACGATATGTACCTGCACTATGCCAGGCCATACGAATAAAAAGAGGTCCATAGTGACCAAAATCTGCCGGCCACCAGTCCTGTGATTTTGTCATCAGATCGTAGAGATCCTTTTTTACGGCATCCAGATCAAGGCTTTTAAACTCATCTGCATAATTGAAGCCATTATCCATGGGATCGGACTTAACTGAATGTTGTCGCAAAATGTTTAATTTCAACTGATTTGGCCACCAATCACTATTTGACGTACCACCACCGGCCACGTGATTTCGAGCACCTCCCATAAAAGGGCATTTATTTATATCACCACCTTCATGCATATTGTAATTTTTTGTATCGTCCATAATTTTTTTGTTTTAAATCTGAATAAGTCTAAAATTAAAAAATAATACTGGTGCATACTCACTTGGCCAATTGTATGTAATAATTTATCTATTGATAAAACTTATACTTAGCGCCTGACACAATAAGATTTCAATATTATATTCCTTTCAAGATAGCTGCTGCTGCTTCGAGAGTATTTGGGGTTTTTGCAAAACAAACCCGGATTTGTTTGAAGTCTTCTTTGCCGGTATTAAATACTGATGTGGGAATTGTTGCAATTTTATGATCCCTGGTCAATCGTTCGGCGAAAGCAATATCATTTTCCAAAGAAATTCCGGAAAAATCCAATAATTGAAAATAAGTTCCTTTTGAAGGGACAACTTTAAACCGGGAGTCTTTAATTAAGTTTAGAAAATGGTCCCTTTTTTGTTGATAAAACGTCGAAAGTTGAAGGTAGTGCTGAGGTTCTTCAATATAAGTGGCCAATGCTTTTTGAACCGGGTGATGGACACAAAATACATTGTATTGATGCACTTTTTGAAACTCTTTCATCAAGTTTTTGGGTGCTAAGCAATATCCTACCTTCCAACCGGTATTGTGAAATGTCTTTCCAAATGATGCCGTAATAAATGTTCTGTTAGATAATGCTTCAAACCTTGCAGCGCTTTGGTGTATTTCTTCATCAAAAATAATATGTTCATATACCTCATCGCTAATAACCAAAAGGTCATGCTCCTCTGAGATTTGCTGGAGTTGGAGCATATCACTTTCAGAAAATAGCATCCCACTTGGATTGTGAGGAGTATTGATGATGATAAGCTTTGTTTTAGCGGTAATTTTTTCGGAAACTTTATTCCAATCTGGTGCATAATTTGGAGCTTTTAACTGAATAGGTACCGAAACTCCTCCAAATAAATGAATCGCCGGCTCATAACAATCGTATGCCGGTGTAAAAATTACAACCTCATCTCCTCTGTTTATTACTGCAGCAATTGCCGTAAAAATGGCCTGTGAAGCTCCAACTGTAATTGTAATTTCATCATTTGGGTTGTATTTTTTTCCATAAAGTGTTTCTGCTTTTTTGGAGATTTCTTCCCTCAACTTTATATCCCCTGCCATTGGAGCGTATTGATTATACCCCCCTTTCATTGCTTTTGCTACCAATTCTACAAGTACCGGGTCGCTTTTAAAATTTGGAAAGCCCTGTGACAAATTAATGGCATTATGTGTTTTTGCCATAGCACTCATGGTTGAAAAAATAGAGGATGAAACCGAAGGAAGTTTGGATCTTATCATATACTTAAAATAGTTAAATGATTTATTTTCAGGAGTCAAAACTTATATTTTCCTACTTTTTGTAAGAAAAATCGTATATTCGTCTTCCCAAATCTATTAAATCAATGAAGAAATACCTACATTTCTTATTGTTTTACTTATGTATTTTCCCCGCTTGTGGACAAAGTCTTTTATCCACACAAGATTCGTATGACCAAGATTTATCTGCAAAAAAAATACTATTTCAAAAACTACTTGACTCTTCTAATGTACACTATAACAATGGGGATTATAGAAAAGACTTGGCGCTAAACTTTGGTCTTTTGAGTTTAGCCTTTGAGATTGACGAGCCTTACTACATTCATAAAGGGTATAGAAACCTGGCTTATGATTATCTTGTTTTAGGTGATACATTGATGGCGAAAGAAAGTTTTGAGAAATCTGAAAAGCAGGCACAACTTACAAAAAACGACACTGTTAGGGCTCATACTTATATGGACTTAGCAAATATATATTCTCTTTCTGGGGATCGTATAAAAGAAGCGTTTGACTATCACGATAAATCTATTGAGCTTTTTGAAAAATTGAATGACTCTGTTGGTTTGGCAAAAGCGCATTACAATACAATACTTACAGCAATAGAAGTTAAAAACCTCAATAAAGCCTATCTCCACATCATTAAGGCAAAGAAGTTCATTAAATATGGAGATCCAGATTATGAAATTAGTTTGGAAAATCTTCTTGGCCAGTATTACTATTTAAAAGAAAATTACGAGATGGCAGGTCTTTATTTTGCAAAAACTATAAAAACTGCCGAAAAACAAGAAAAGACAATTGTCCTTGAAGATTCCTATTATTATTATAGCGAAAACCTGTTCAAACAAAAAAAATACAAAGATGCTTTTGAGGCACGAATGGACTATGAAAAATATTTTGAGATAAATCAACAAAAAAATATATCTGCCGAAATTGAAATTGCTTCTGCGAATCACCAGGTAGCAGAATATAAAAAAGATGTTCAAAAAGCAGAATTACAATATCAACTTCAAGCTGAAATAGTAGAAAATAAAAGTAGGCTCAACAATATTCTAATTTTTGGTTTTGCATGTTTTCTTATTCTTTTTATAGCTCTGTTTTTAGCCTATCGAAAAAGAAAACAGCTTGTTCGGGAACTAAAAGTAAAAAATAAAGAATATCTCATTGCCAAGGAAGAGACCGAAAAACTATCTAAAGCAAAAAGTAAATTCTTTTCAACTATAAGTCATGAACTTCGAACTCCGTTGTATGGTGTTATTGGTCTAACAACGATTTTGCTTGAAGATAAATCACTTAAGAGCCATTTAAAAGACCTGAAATCTTTGAAGTTTTCTGCAGATTACCTTTTGGCATTGATCAATGATGTACTACAAATCAATAAAATAGACTCAAAGACCATCGATAACGAACAAACATCTTTTAATGTTCGGGAATTAATTAAAAAGATCGCATCCTCCTTTGAATATATGCGTATACAAAACAATAATGAGATGCATATCCATATTTCAGACTCTGTTCCCGAGTTTGTTTTTGGAAATTCGGTACGCCTATCTCAGGTATTAATGAATCTTATTGGTAATGCCTGTAAGTTTACTGAAGATGGAAACATTTACATTATCGCGGAAACTACCCAAAATACTCCCAATAAAACCGCTATTAAATTTTACATTAGAGATACCGGTATGGGAATTCCTCACGAAAAGCAGGGAAATATTTTTGAGGAATTTTCACAGTTAGGTGCTAATGACTATAAATACCACGGTACCGGATTAGGGCTTCCCATAGTAAAAAAGCTGTTGAAACTTGATAATGCTGATATTACTCTTAAGAGTGACCCCGGCAAAGGATCACTATTCTCATTTACTATTGAGTATGATATTGATAAAGAAACGAAAGAGGAAAAAACATCTACTTTCCTTGATTGTAGCTTATTAAAAGATAAAAAGATACTGGTAGCAGAAGACAATAGGATAAACCAGACAGTGACTAAAAAGATCCTGGCGAAAAACGGTATGCACTGTACAATTGCGGAGAATGGTCAAATTGCAGTTGAAAAGGCAACTTCAGAAAAATTCGACCTGATCCTGATGGACATTAATATGCCTGTTAAAAATGGAATAAGTGCAACAAAAGAAATTAGAGAATTTGATAAAAGCATTCCTATTCTTGCATTAACTGCCGTGGAAGTAGAAGAAATGCGCTATAGTATTTTTGAATCCGGAATGAACGATATCATTGTAAAGCCTTACGATGTAACAAAGTTTATACAAACGATTTTGAAGAATATTACAGAAGCTTCAGATCCTTCAAACGAACTTTCACAGCTAAAAGCTATTTAATTAATTATCCTTTAAGGCTAGCGCTAAGATATTCACGGTTCATTCTTGCAATGTTCTCTAAAGAAATTCCCTTAGGGCATTCTATTTCACAAGCGCCCGTATTAGTACAATTTCCAAATCCTTCTTTATCCATTTGTTCTACCATGTTTAAAACACGTTCTGCTGCTTCTACACGCCCTTGTGGTAGTAATGCATATTGAGAAACCTTTGCTCCTACAAATAACATGGCAGAAGAGTTCTTACAAGTAGCAACACAGGCCCCGCAACCAATACATGTTGCCGCATCCATAGCCTTGTCTGCTGCTTCTTTGGCTATCGGAATAGCATTAGCATCTTGTGTGTTTCCGGAAGTATTCACTGAAATGTATCCTCCGGCTTGCTGAATACGTTCAAAAGATGACCTATCAACAACCAAATCCTTAATAACAGGGAAAGCCTTTGCTCTAAAAGGTTCAATTGTAATTGTATCGCCATCCTTGAACATTCTCATGTGAAGTTGACATGTTGTTATACCCCTATCAGGTCCATGTGCTTCTCCGTTAATGAACATTGAACACATTCCGCAAATTCCCTCACGACAATCATGGTCAAAAGCAACAGGTTCATCCCCGGAACTTATAAGTTGTTCGTTCAAAACATCCATCATTTCCAAAAAAGACATATGTTCTGAGATATCTGATACTTTATATTCGACCATTTGACCCTTAGTTTTAGAGTCTTTTTGTCTCCATATTTTTAATGTAAGATTCATATTGCCTTTTATTTATAAGATCGTTGTTTTAACTCAATATCATTAAATTCTAATTCTTCCTTGTGCAGTACGGCATCACTTGGTTCTCCCTTATATTCCCAGGCAGCAACAAAAGCATATTCATCATCCTTTCGTTTAGCCTCTCCTTTTTGTTCTCCTTCCAACTCTACAGATTCTTCTCTAAAATGACCTCCACATGATTCTTCCCGCATTAAAGCGTCTTTCGCAAACAATTCTCCCAGCTCCAGGAAATCTGCCACTCTACCGGCTTTTTCAAGTTCGGGGTTCATTTCATCGGCAGTTCCGGGAACTTTTACATTTTTCCAAAAATCCTCCCGAAGTTCTTTAATTTCTAATATTGCTTCAGTCAGTCCTTTTGCATTTCTTGCCATACCAACTTTATCCCACATGATCTTACCTAACTTTTTATGGTAATGATCTACAGAATATTCTCCATTATTATTTACAAAGAAATCGATCTTACTTTTTACTTCTTTTTCAGCAGCATCAAACTCTGGAGAATCTGTTGAAATTTTCCCTGTTCTGATATCATCGGATAAATAATCTCCAATGGTATAAGGAAGTACAAAATACCCATCTGCCAACCCTTGCATTAAAGCCGAAGCTCCTAAACGATTTGCTCCGTGATCCGAAAAATTGGCTTCTCCAATACAATATAGACCGGGAACAGTAGTCATTAAGTTATAGTCTACCCAAACACCTCCCATTGTATAGTGGGTTGCAGGATAGATCATCATAGGAGTTTTATATGGATTCTCATCAACTATCTTCTCATACATCTGAAAAAGATTTCCATATTTTGCCTCTACAACAGCTTCTCCCAATTCCTTTATTTTTTCTTCGGAAGGGTTTTCAATATGATGCAATTTTGCTTGTTCTTTACCATATCTTTCAATAGCCGATTTAAAGTCCAAATACACAGCTTCGCTGGTAGCGTTAACTCCGTATCCTTCATCACAGCGTTCTTTTGCCGCTCTGGACGCTACATCACGAGGCACTAGGTTTCCAAAGGCAGGGTATCGCCTCTCCAAATAATAATCTCTATCCTCTTCAGCGATTTGAGTTGGCTTTAGTTTTCCTTCTCTAATGGCCAGCACATCTTCCATTTTCTTTGGCACCCATATACGGCCGTCATTTCGAAGAGATTCAGACATCAACGTTAA
>JANQOS010000024.1 GCA_028285705.1 Altibacter sp. | reverse complement strand
AGCAGGGAGGTAATTATAAAGGCCCTGTATGAATAATTGAAATTCATGATTGCAATAACTGAATTTTTTGTTTAAAAAACCTTCTAAGAGCGCAAATTTAAGACATTTTTAAGAGCATTATTGCTGCATCATTTATTGAAAATTGAGGGCATGGCACATACATTTATTAAATATATATCTTTATGGATATGAAAGAAATCATTGTTTTTTTATGGTTGGCTTGTTTTTTTACAGCAAATGCTCAAATTGTAACGATTCCCGATGCTAATTTTAAAAATGCCCTGATCAATTTTGAAGTTGTGGACACTACCGGTAATGGGATAGGAGATAGTATTGCAGATACCAATGGAGATGGAGAGATACAGGTAAGTGAAGCGGAGGTCATAACAGGATTAATTGTATCGTATCATGAGATAGTTTCTTTAGAAGGTATCGAAAATTTTCCCAATCTTGAAACATTAAAAAGCCGGGGTAATTTTGTGGAAACAGTTGACCTCTCTCAAAATATCAAGTTGGAATGGTTGCATTTATCTACGAACCCTTTAAAGAGCCTGGATGTATCCCAAAATATAAATTTAGGACGTTTATGGGTGTATAATAACGAGTTGACCGTATTGGATGTTTCTCAAAACCCAAATCTGGAATCGTTACGCTGTTATACCAATAATCTGACCCAATTGAATATTGCCAATGGAAATAATACAATACTACATAATTTTCTGGCCTACGAGAATCCACAGCTCAATTGCATTCAGGTAGATGATGTGGTTTTTGCAAAGGGCCAACCGGACTGGCATAAGGATGCAGACACAGTATATAGTGAAGACTGCACATTAGGAGCATATGATTACACATTTGGATCAATACTATTGTACCCAAATCCTGCAACAGAGATGCTTCATATTCAACCTAAAACTCCATTAATTGGAGAAATAATAGTTACTGATATTCAGGGAAGGGTTTTAATAACACAGTTTTCCAATACGGTCCATGTCTCTCATTTGCCCGCAGGAATATATTTCCTCCGATTTTCTTCAGAAGGGGAAAAAATCACAAAACAGTTTATAAAAGAGTGATCTGTTCTTCAAAGGCTTCAATTGAAATGGCATCTTCTACAGAAAACTCCCCGATCTTTGTACGCCGCAATGCCGAAAGATAAGCTCCGTTGTTCAATGCTTTTCCAAAATCGTGTGCCAGGGAACGTATATAGGTTCCCTTGCTACACACAACTCTAAAATTAACTTTAGGAAGATCGATCCGGGTAATTTCGAAAGCCGAAATATGTACGGTACGGGAGGGAATCTCCACCTCTTCTCCTGCGCGTGCAAATTCATACAAGCGTTTCCCTTCTTTTTTCAATGCCGAAAAAACTGGGGGCCGCTGTTGTATCTCACCTATAAATTGCTGGCTGGCTTTATTGATGTCGTTTTCGGTTATTTCTGAAATATCGAAGGTATTGTCAATTTCAGTTTCCAGGTCATAGCTAGGGGTAGTGGCGCCCAATGTAAAAGTTCCCGTATATTCTTTTTCCCGGGCCTGATAGTTTTCAATTTTCCGGGTAAATTTTCCGGTACAAATAATAAGTAATCCTGTTGCCAAAGGATCCAGTGTCCCTGCATGGCCAACCTTTATTTTTTTAATATTGAATTGTTTTCTGATCAACCAACGAATTTTATTGACCACCTGAAATGAAGTCCATTCCAATGGCTTGTCGATTAAAATAAGTTGTCCGTTTTTGTAGTCTTCAGCATTCATCAGGAAAAGAAACTTACAGCAATGGCGATCAACCCCACAATTACACAATAAATGGCAAAGTATTTTAATTTACTGTTTCGTACCAATGCGATCATCCACGTACAGGCAATTAGCCCGGAGATAAACGCGGCAGCAAATCCTAGCCCCAGTATTGTAAAATTAGTACTCTGCGAGGTTAGTTCTCCGCTAAAAATATCTTTGGCAATCTTTCCAAGGATCAAAGGGACTACCATTAAGAATGAAAAACGAGCCGCCTTACTTTTGTCATTTCCAAATAACACCGAAGTGGAAATAGTGGCCCCGCTTCGGGAAATTCCCGGAAGCATTGCGATAGCTTGTGAAACCCCTATTACAAATGCATTTCCATAGGTTACCTTATTACCTGTATTTTTAGCACGATCTGCCAACCATAATAAGACAGCCGTTACTATAAGCATATAACCTACGAACGCGATATTTCCTCCAAAAAAAGCTTCGAGCTCTTCTTCAAAGAACAATCCGACTATAACCGCTGGAATCATTGAAAGGATGATCTTTATAGAGAATTGGGTTTCTTTGTTCCATTTAAATTTTAGTAAACCGCTAATAATTTCCAGGATGTCCTTTCTAAAAACCACAATAGTACTAAGTGCGGTAGCGAAATGGAGAACAACGGTAAATAACAGGCTTTCTTCCGGCACCGAAGTATCTCCAAGAATTGCCTTCCCCAACTCTAAGTGCCCACTGGAAGAAACAGGTAAAAATTCTGTAAAACCTTGAACAATGCCAAGAACAATAGCTTCCCAAGCATCCATAGATTATTTTTTCTTGTGTGGATTTAATAAGATGGCATAGACTTCAATGCCAAAACCAATTAGGATAAGAGCAGGCGCTAAACGAATACGTCTCCAACTGTAAATCTCAGGATTAAAAACAGCAGGGTCATCACTTCCGCCACCCGTCATTAAAATGAAGCCTAAAGCGATAAATGCAACACCAATAAGCATGAATTTATAGTTCTTCCTTTCAAAAACGAAGTGCTTTTTTTTTGCTTCTTCCTTTCTTTTTTTCTCTCCCATAGTTACTTGAATTCGGTATAATAAATAGAATCATTGACCTTTAGCTGCGCAATATGCCTTGATGTTCCGGCTATTGTTTTTGCCAGGTGCAAGGTAGCTTTTTTATTTAAAATATGATCCTTTAGAGCTTTGATGGTGAGTCCTTGCTCCAGGCCACGGTTAATATAATAAAGGTTATTATCGGTATTATCAATTACAATGTCTTTTGTGCCTCCTTCGTAGATCTTGGTCACAGTGATCTCTTTTACCTCACACTTTTCCGGTTTTGGATTTTGAATAATACAGCTATTCAATAAAAAAGCCGAGGCAAACAACAGGCAGATATTTTTAATAATAGAGTTCATCGGTTCTCAAGTTTAAGAAACGTTGTGTCGCAAAGAAAGTACTGATCCATGTAATGAACAATCCCATAAAAAAGATAAACAAAAATAGTATTCCCAATAGAAGCTTATCCTCCAGCAATTGCAATTCGGGGAAACTTATGTTCAGGTAATATAAGACAGCTCCCATCCCTATCATTGCTAAAATAGCACCTATCATTCCCAAGCGAATACTTTTCCAAATAAAAGGGCGTCTTATAAAGCGTTTGGTAGCTCCTACCATTTGCATTGTTTTAATAGTGAATCGTTTGGCATATACCGAAAGGCGTATGGAACTGTTAATTAAAAGTACAGCGATAAAGGTGAATAATCCGCTAATTACCAATACCCAAAGACTTATTTTTTTTACGTTGTCGTTGAGCAGGGCGATCAACGGTTTATCATAAACCACTTCATCGACAAAATCCTTGGTCATAATTTCGTTTGTGATCTCTTCCAGTTTTGAAGGAGATACATAATCTGCCAGCAAATAAACATCAATACTGTTCTGTAGAGGATTGTAGCCCAGAAACTCCATAAAATTCTCCCCGATCGTTGCTGTGTGCTCTTCGGCAGCTTGTTCTTTAGAGATAAATTCGGCAGATTTCGTGTACTCGGCAAGGGCGAGACTTTGTTTTAGCTGAGTAATCTCAACTTCTTTAGCGTTGTCTTTTAAATAGACGGTTAGAGCTATTTTTTCTTTAAAATGATCGGCAACTTTTTTGGTGTTTAGTACTAATAATCCCAGTAATCCCAATAAAAAAAGGACCAACGAAATACTAATCACTACAGAGAAATATGAAGAGATCAACCTGCGCTTTTGGTATTTTTCAAAAGAAGATGCCATAGAATGTCTTAATTGGTTGTGTAAAAATACAATGAAATTTATACCTGATACATAACAACGTTTAAAGTTTTCATAATGTTATAAAAGGATTGAATTTGGGTAGGATAAAGAGGCCTAATTTTGTTTCGGTCTGAAAAGCAAAGACAGAAATAAAGAACAGAATAATAGTTAAAACACTATCTTGTCAATGCATTAACTCATTATTAATTTCACACGTTCTATACGTTCGCCATTTCCCTGATGCCCTATTTTGAAACTAGCATTTTCTTAGTCTTGTAACTGCCATTTTGAGAAAGTGTACAAAAATAGATTCCATTTGGAATATCAAAATCTTTAATTGAAAAACTGTGACTGCCGGATATACTTATATTACGCCCCGTTTTTTTTATGATACGACCTCGTATATCCCGAACAGTAAGTTCTATGGGCCCTGGTTTTGAAACACAAAAGATGATTTCTAGTGAATTTCCAGAAACTATTTTGAAGTTTTTTATATCACAGAGATTTTCGGCTATATCATCTATTCCCAGGCTTCCTTCCTGAGAGAATATTTCAGTTTCAAAAAGATATTCCGTTTGAAAACCGGAAGCACAAATTAGTTTGGAACTATTTCCAATCAAGACACTTCCACTATTTCCAGTAAGCCAGGCAGTGGGCTTTGATAGAAGTTGTGTCCATACATCCGTATCCGGATTATAAAAATAAGTTTCATTTGAGAAGGTATTAAAAGTATTGTCTGTACTGCCACCGGTCATGATGATACCATCTTTCCATGGATGCGCATTAAAAAAAGTTCTCGTTTCTCCGGGAAATGGAGTGGCGTCCGTCCAGGTAATAATTGACCTGTCATTGGGATCTATTGTCCCCACTTTAACAGTATTCCAATAATTTGGAGATAGAAAGCCATCACTCCCACATACATAAATGAGTTTGTTATTATGTAATGTAAACCCTCCCCAGTTAAGTCCATTTCCGGAAGGAAAAACAGGAGTTGCTTCCCGCCAACGATCATACTTGCTATTGTACAAATAAGTTTTGTGTTGGTAACCACCAATAACATAGATAAGGCTATCCTGGTACGCTACTGCCTTTGCGTCTACAATAGTTCTTGGAAAATCAGTTGCCTGTGTCCAGGTATTGGCTTCAATATTGTACTTTCTAACTATGTTAATAGGACTTCCCGGGGTAGTCGTTAAACCCCCAATGGTATAAAGTGTATCCTTCAAAATTGCAGTGGCCCCTCCCAGTAATGGGGTAGGGTGTGGCGCTAAAGTACTCCAGGAATTAGTGCTTGGCTGATATTGTTGCGTTGTAGTGGTTATGATCTCATTTTGATTTCTTCCTGATGTAATGATTAGAAAACCTTCTCCGTCTTTGAGATAGGAAGCTGTTTGGCCGGCTCGAACACGTTCAGGTATATCTGAACCTGTAGCCCATTGTGCTATGGAAATTTGTATTGGAAAGACAGCAATTAGAAAATAGAACAGATACTTCATTTTTTTTGATTTTTACTCAAACTTATGTCAAATGAATCATCGGTCTGTTTCTATGTTGCAGAAATAATCTGGGCTACCATAGAAAACAGTTTAATGGTTTCTAAAGGAGTTTTTTCTATTTAACTGTAAAATGATGTTGTTTGTATGCCTGAACAGGTCTTTGGTAGTACTTTTAAAAGAGTAACCCTTAAAAATGTATTTTTGTGTTATGCGGAAACGATGGGTAAAGCATTTTCTGTTCTGGTTGGCATACCATGCGTTTGAAGTATATGCCGATCTTTTATGGATTGTTAACAAATACGACCTGTCCGTCTCAACCGCATTTTCTATTTCTTTTAAGGCAGAAACTTTAATGCTCCTGGCCATCAAACTTCCGATGGTTTACATTATGTTTTTTATACTTTCAAAGTATTCGTCCAAGAAAGTAAATGTCTGGCAATTAGTTTTATTGCTTAGTCTTGTTCTTATTTTGTTTACTGCAATCGCACAGGTTATTATTGTATATATTCTGTCTCCAACACTTTATGTGAATTTTGATATTGAAGAAACTTTTGGTTATCAAGGAGTTATAAATTCATTTATGGATAAGATATTTATTGCTTGTCTGGCAATTTCTCTTAAACAAATGTCTAATACACAAAGATTAAGAGAAAGAGAACAATTTCTAATGAAAGAAAAACTTGAGGCGGAACTTAACTTTTTGAAATCACAGATTAACCCGCATTTTCTCTTCAATACGCTCAACAATATCTATTCGCTTGCCAGAAAAAAATCAGATAAGACACCCGAAGTTGTTGTTAAGCTTTCAAAGCTATTGCGTTTTGTTTTATATGAAAATAAGAATCAATACATTTATGTTGAGAAGGAATTGGAGTTTTTAAAAAATTATGTAGAACTCCATAAGATAAGGTATGACGACCGGCTTAAAATTGTCTTTAAAAACCAAATAGACGATCGCAACTCTAAAATTAAGCCGCTACTTTTAATGCCTTTTGTTGAGAATGCTTTTAAACATGGCGTCTATCATTCAACAGGTAGATCCTATATATATATTGAATTAATTGTACTGAAGAACAAATTAACCTTTAAGGTTGAAAACTCTTTTGATCCTGATTGTCAAAATATTGAGGAAGAAGATGGTATTGGACTTAAGAACCTGAAGCGACAGCTTGAATTAATGTATCCAAAATACCATCTTGAAACAAAGAAGCACGATAAGAAGTTTTTGGCCGAAATTTTTCTGGATTTGAATCAAGGAATATGAAAATTAAGTGCATTATCATAGAAGATGAACCGTTGGCAGTAGATGTCCTTAAAGACTTTATTTGTCAGGTTGATTTTTT
>JANQOS010000180.1 GCA_028285705.1 Altibacter sp. | reverse complement strand
AAAATAAAATACCTCCTCATTCATGGAGGTTTTTTATTGATGCGTATTTAATACATTTAAAAAGTGTTGGTGCATTTCATCTGTATAATCCAAATGGGTCACAATACGAAGTTTCCCTTGTCCCATACTACTAATTTTAATATTCTTTTGAAGTAGGCCCTCTATAAATTTTTCTTCGGAAAGGTCTTGGCCAAGATAAAAGATCACTATGTTGGTCTCCGTAGGCTCCACTTTCTCCACATAAGATTGTTGCATCAATACCGATGCAATATCCGAAGCCTTTACATGATCTTCTTCCAATCTGTCAACTTGATGTTCCAGGGCATATAGACCGGCAGCAGCCATATACCCAATTTGTCGCATTCCCCCACCTAAAATTTTCCGGATACGTATCGCATTGCTCATAAGCTCTTTCTTTCCTAATAATACGGTTCCCAATGGGGCTCCTAAGCCTTTGCTTAAACATATTGAAACCGTATCAAACAATTGCCCGTATTGCTTTGGTTCTTCATTTTTAGCGACAATAGCGTTCATTAACCGTGCGCCGTCCAAATGCAGCCCCAAACCGTGAGTATCACAGACAGCTTTTATTTTTTTTATTTCATTCATGTCATAACAGGCACCGCCTCCCTTATTAGTAGTATTCTCAATGCATACCAATGAAGTTAACGGACTATGATAAAAATCGGGTGGATTAATAGCTTCTTCAACCTGAGCAGCTGTGATCATACCATTGTTTCCATCTATTAACTTGCATGAAACTCCGCTGTTAAATGAAACCCCTCCCCCTTCATAATTATAAACATGTGCCCACTTGTCACAAATTAATTGTTCTCCGGGTTGTGTATGTAGTTTTATAGCGGCTTGATTTGCCATACTTCCGGTGGGAAAGAACAACGCATCATCCATACCAAACAATTCAAGTAAATACTGTTCCAGCTTATTTGCGGTTGGGTCTTCTTTATAAACATCATCTCCGGTTTGAGCATTTAGAATAGCTTGCAGCATTCCGGTTGTAGGCTTGGTAACCGTATCACTTCGCAGGTCAATGATCATATATTCTATTTAATTTTGTCTTCGAAATTTGGGTTCCATCTCTGTAATAAAATTATCCAACAATTTATCAAGTTTCACCACTTTTAGGTTGTTATTATATTCAAAGTTTGTATTGGGGCTTTCAGAATCATTGGTAAGATCAAATAAGTTATAAGTTTGACCAAATGAATTATTTTCTACAGCAAATTTAAAATCCCTGAAACAATTATGCACTTCCGTCCTTAATTTTGGTGTACCGTCCAAAGATTCAGAGTTGTATTTCTTTACAATTCCGCTTTCAAGGTCAGAAATATTGGCATATAAAAACTCTATAGCTTCAGCATTGCTCAACTCCAAAGAATAATACATTCCGCAATTGTCAAATTTTTTGATCATGGGCTTGCCTTCGTCTTTCCAAAATAAATAAGCTTCAACATAAGTACCTTTTGAAGTACACATACGGCCATTATCCAATTGAAACATTTCAATAGTGCCGGAACAGTAACGATTGTTCACAAACCAGGAGGTTATATTCCTGCTTTCCAATTTAGATGTAAATTCCGATACAAGGCTATCTACATAAGCCTCGTCGTTTTGTGCCATACTTAGTGTAGAGAATACAAGTGCTATAGCAATAATTACATTTTTCATTTTTAAGAATTTTATGGGTCCACGTTAAAACACTGATAACTTCCTATCGGACTTCCATCCGGGATTTTTGGTGGGGAAATTACCTTAAACTCCCTGGGATCCTTTCTAAAAGTAGTGATTTCCCTGGTCAATTGCCTGGAAAAAACATCCTCTTTCCCGGACAGGTCTTTTGCAAGATCATCAATAGTTTGGTTTACAATACCTTTGGTTTGTGGAATACTTTGTTTACTTATTGCCAGAATCATCAAATGTTGCAAAGTTTCAAACTGAATAGTTCGTTGTACTTCCTTTATATAAGATGAGTTTTCCGAAGTACTAAACGCAGTTTTCACTAGCTCATCTAAAACTTCTTCTAATCCAAGGTTTTTGGAATCTGTCGCTTTTTGTTGCACCAAACGATTGGCTCTGTGAGGATGAAGCAATAATTTTAATGTCATATCACATGCAGTTGCCGCTGCCCCCAAGGCATCAAACGCAACACTCATATTACTTTTAAAAGACTCTCTTGAACGCCAATAGCTATAAGCTCGTGGTGGAAATAATTTTAATTTATCTTCGGGAATCGCAAGAGTTTTTGATTCCAATGTTTTTAATACAGCTTCCAAAGCATCTTTTTGTGTTTTCTTGGGAAGGGTCTTAACAATATGGCCACTGCCCCCCTTCACTGCATAATTATAGTCTAACCCTCCTATAAGCTTTACAGCTGCCTCTGTTTGAAAACGATGGTAAAAATACAAAGGAACAAATACATCCTCTAATACTGTATAAGCTTCTCCGGTACGAATATTATCTTCGGAAAAATTTGCCATTGCAACTTCTCTGATTTTCAATAGATTTTGCAATTCTTCCGAAGCATTTACACCATTATCCCACAAATGTGCTTTCGAATGTGCACCGCCCTGTGCATGTGCATCACCATCAGATATGTACCGAAACCCTTTCGTAAAGGCTTCATCCAGGATCGAGCTTAATGCTGCTTTTTCGGTAACTCCGTTAGGAATATCACTATAACTGTATGCGACAGTTACCTTATCCCAGTCTCCTATTCCGGTAGCATAGGCATTGCTAAAATCCAGCTGCCCGTCCTTTAAAGTTATGATTGGGTGCGGATAGTCCATTACACTTGCCCTGTGATTGGTACTCGCTGCAAAGTTATGAGCAAAACCAAGCGTATGGCCGACTTCATGAGCCGATAATTGCCTGATTCGAGCCAGTGCCATATCTAACATCTGTTGATGGTTATCATCTCTTTCGGCAAAAGGCTTATTCATTAAAGCTTGCGCTATCATAAAATCTTGCCGGATTCTAAGGCTGCCCAAACTTACATGCCCCTTAATGATCTCACCGGTTCTGGGGTCGGTGATAGTAGAACCATAGCTCCAGCCACGTGTAGAGCGGTGTACCCACTGTATCACATTATATCGAACATCCATGGGATCAGCATCCGCAGGTAAAAGTTTTACCTGAAATGCATCTTTATAGCCTATAGCTACAAAAGCCTGATTCCACCAGCTTGCACCCTCCATTAACGCAGAACGTATGGGTTCCGGGGTTCCGGGGTCCAGGTAATAGATAATAGGTTCTACAGCTTCGCTAATGGCAGCATTTTTATCCTTTTTTTCTAAATGGTGCCTGGTAATAAAGCGTTTTGTTATAGGCTCCCAGATAGGTGAGCTATAATCCAAATACATCATGGGGTACGAACCACATCGGGGGTCAAATACACGAGGTTTGTAGTCGTTATCTGGTAACGCTACAAAACTGTGGTGCTGTATAACCGAAACTGAATTTGGGTTTGGTGCCACACTACTTAAATTACTCCCTGTTGGTTCACCTACAAAAGTGAGCAGGGCTTCAAATTCTACATTTTTTGGAAAAGCCTTGGTGCGTTCCATCCATAGTGCATTTCGGGTTTTGTCCAATTTAAAAGTGCCTTCCTTATGGTCTTTCAAGCTTTTGGCTACTCCATGCGTATCTAACAATAAAAAAGGAGACAGGTCTATTATGTGTTTGTTGGCAATGGTTTCTTTAATTTCAAATCCGAAGAGTACGGAACGGGCAAAAGCCTCATTGATCGAACGTTTTTCCAGTTTATTTTCGGTATTTGCCCGGTATTGCAAATTTGGTTGAATAAGTAGTAATTTATTTCCTGCTTTTACAAATTTTACGACCTCTCCTCCACCCAATTGCCCTCTGTCCAATCCAATATCATTAGAACCCAATCCGGTGCGTAATGAGTGAACATATAGAAATTCGGTATCAAGCTTATCAACTTCAAGGTAAATATTTCCTTCTGCTTCAGAATAGTAAAAATCGAACAAGCCTTCGAACTTCAGTAGATTTTTCTTTTCAGATAAAAATTGAGCGGACATTGCAAACATTCCGAAGAATGCCGCTACCATAAATGTAACATACTTCATAAGATTTATTTTATGTTAGAAGTTCTCCCCGTTGGCTTCCATTTTTTGGTCGCTTTTAGAACTACTATACAGTTAGTTAGCCCTAAATCTATAAAATTCGTTTAAAATAGTTTCAGTTTGTACAGGTTAATTCTATTTTTGTTGAAAATTCTTACCCACTATGATTACATCAGATCAGCTAAAAGATCTTAAAGATCGCCTGGATGCGTTAAGGAGGTATCTTTGACATTGCCGGCAAACAAATAGAAATTTCCAACGACGAAGAAAAGACATTCGATCCCAATTTTTGGAACAATCCGCAAGAAGCCGAAGCTTTCATGAAAGTGCTTCGGAATAAAAAGAAGTGGGTCACCGATTACGATACTGCTGTTTCCCTAACCGATGATGCCGAGGTTATCTTTGATTTCTTTAAAGAAGGTGAAGGCACTGCCGAAAACGTGGAAAGCCGTTTTAATAAAGCGCTGGAGGCCATTGAAACATTAGAGTTTCGTAATATGCTAAGTGAAGAAGGTGATGACCTGAGTGCTGTATTGCAAATAACCGCCGGCGCAGGAGGTACCGAAAGTTGTGATTGGGCAAGTATGTTAATGCGTATGTACCTGATGTGGGCCGAAAAGAATAACTTCAAAGTAAAAGAATTGAACTACCAGGCCGGAGATGTGGCCGGTGTAAAAACTGTTACCCTGGAGATTGAAGGCGATTATGCATTTGGTTGGCTAAAAAGTGAGAATGGTGTACACCGTCTGGTTCGTATCTCACCTTTTGACAGTAATGCCAAACGTCATACCAGTTTTGCCAGTGTATATGTTTACCCTTTGGCAGATGAAAGTATAGAAATCGACATAAATCCTGCAGATATCTCCTGGGATTTTGCCAGAAGTAGTGGTGCAGGAGGGCAAAATGTGAACAAGGTAGAGACCAAAGCCATCTTAACGCACCACCCCAGTGGAATTGTTATCCATAACTCTGAAACACGGTCACAGCTTGAAAACCGGGAGAAGGCTATGCAAATGCTAAAATCGCAGTTGTACGAAATAGAACTCCGTAAGCAGCAGGCACAACGGGCCGAAATTGAGGACAGCAAGATGTCGATCGAATGGGGATCCCAGATTCGCAATTACGTACTTCATCCCTATAAACTGGTGAAAGATGTTCGAACAGGCTACGAAAGTGGTAATACCGATGCCATTCTGGACGGGGCTATTGATGAATTTTTGAAAGCTTATTTGATG
>JANQOS010000157.1 GCA_028285705.1 Altibacter sp. | reverse complement strand
AGAAGTTAAGTCCGTTTGCGCCGATGGTACTACAATCGTGGAAGAGTAGGTCGCCGCCTTCTTTTAAAACCTTCATCTATAACAGATGAAGGTTTTTTTTATTATAAGAGTTTTGAAATATTCTTCAGAAACAGAACCTCTAATTAATTGCCGAACATCGATTTGATAATAGTATTGATGCCTTTAAAACACAGATATACTGCCATTATCCCTGCAATAAGACCTAGGATCAAAGCAACATAGAATACAAAATTTTCTTTGTTCATGAAGGAAAGGGTCAATAGATAAGGGCTTAAGAACAGCAATGGCAAGGCAAGTGCCATTTTTTTTATTCCTTTGACCAGCAGTTGTTTATCGGTGTGTTTCATTTTTATAGGCATTAATTGCTTTACGGACACTTTGGTGTGTGTCTAATAATTTTTGTGCTTCAGCTTCAGGAATCTGAAGCTCATCCATGATCATTTTTGTGCCACGATCTACTAGTTTATTATTGCTCAATTGCATATCCACCATTTTGTTTCCTTTCACTCTTCCTAGTTTCACCATTGCAGCAGTAGAGATCATATTTAAAACCAACTTTTGAGCTGTTCCGGCTTTCATACGAGAACTACCTGTTACAAATTCCGGGCCCACGACCACAACAACAGGATATTTTGCTATAGTAGCTAAAGGGCTTTTGTCATTGCAAGTAATTGAACCTGTAAGAATATTGTTCTCATTACATTTTTTAAGAGCGCCAATTACATAGGGAGTAGTACCAGATGCTGCAATTCCAATTACAATGTCTTTTTCCGATACATTGTATTCCTGCAGGTCTTCCCATCCTTGTGTACGAGAGTCTTCAGCAAATTCTACCGCTTTTCTTATTGCAGTATCACCCCCGGCAATTAAACCAATTACTAGCTCGTGTGGTACGCCAAAGGTTGGAGGACACTCACTTGCATCAACAATTCCCAAACGCCCACTTGTGCCGGCTCCAATGTAAAACAAACGTCCGCCTGCCTTAAGTTTTGAAGAAACTATTTCGGTTAAAGCAACGATCTGTGGAAGTGATCTTTCAACTGCAATAGGAACTGTTTTGTCTTCAGCATTAATATTTTGAAGTAATTCAGCAACGCTCATTTTCTCCAAATCGTCGTAATTTGAATCTGCTTCGGTAGTTTTAGTAAAGCTCATACTACAAAATTACAATTCTTCGGTGAACCCGCATAAGTTTGTTGCTCTATTGTATTTGATACGACAGTTCAGAAATTTTAAAATATTTATTTTATTCCCGAGAGGATATCATTAAATGTTTTGCTGGGTCTCATTTGTTTGTAAACAAGCTCTTCGTCCGGCCAATAGTACCCTGCGATGTCTACCGGATTTCCTTGAGCAGCGTTTAATTCATCCAAAATTACACTTTCGTTTTCAGTCAATTTTTGTGCGATACTAATAAAACGATTCTTTAAAGCCTCATCTTTATTTTGAGCTGCTAATTGTTGTGCCCAATACATTGCTAAATAAAAATGGCTTCCGCGATTATCCAGTTCGTTTACCTTACGGGAAGGTCCTTTTTTATTTTCCAGCAGTTTTTCAGTTGCATCATCTAATGTTTCAGAAAGTAAAACTGCCTTGGAGTTATTGTATTTCTCTCCCAAATGTTCCAGTGAAACGGCAATTGCCAAAAACTCTCCCAGTGAATCCCATCGCAAATGTCCTTCTTTAGTAAACTGTTGAACATGCTTTGGTGCAGAACCTCCGGCACCGGTTTCAAATAATCCCCCGCCATTCATTAAGGGAACAATTGACAACATCTTGGCACTGGTTCCTAATTCTAAAATAGGGAAGAGGTCGGTTAAATAGTCCCTCAATACATTTCCCGTTACAGATATGGTATCTCTTCCTTCTTTAACACGCTCTAAAGTATATTTGGTGGCTTTTTTAGGAGAAAGTATTTTTATCTCAAGGCCTTCCGTATTATGGTCAGGCAGGTATGCATTTACTTTTTTGATCAATTCTGCATCGTGAGCTCTTTCTTCATCCAGCCAGAATATTGCAGGGCTTCCTGTGGCCCTTGCACGGCTTACTGCCAGCTTTACCCAATCTTGAATAGGTAGGTCCTTGACCTGGCACATTCTCCAGATATCTCCTTTTGAAACTTCATGTTCTATTAATACGCTTCCGTTGTTATCTACCATGCTTACTTTTCCATTGGAACCAATTTCAAAGGTTTTATCGTGAGAGCCATATTCTTCGGCTTTTTGGGCCATTAAACCTACGTTAGGAACTGTTCCCATGGTTGTAGGGTCAAAAGCACCGTGTTGTTTACAAAAATCGATCGTAACCTGGTATAGATCTGCATAACTGCTATCCGGAATTACTGCCTTGGTATCTCTGGTGTCGCCATTTTGGTCCCACATTTGCCCGGAATTACGGATCATAGCAGGCATAGATGCATCAATTATTACGTCACTGGGGACATGCAAGTTGGTAATTCCTTCGTCACTGTTTACCATAGCCAGATCCGGATTTTCATACATGGTCTTTTGTATATCAGCTAGGATGGTATTTTTTTCTGAAGAAGGTAATTCTTCCAGTTTGTTTACCAGATCACCAAAACCATTATTGACATCAACCCCTAGTTCATCAAATAGATCAGCATATTTTTCAAATAATTCTGAAAAATAGACACGCACCACATGACCAAAGATTATGGGATCACTAACTTTCATCATGGTAGCCTTCATGTGTAAAGAAAAAAGCAGGTCTTTATCTTTTGCGTCTTTTACTTGTTCTTCTAAAAAAGCGATCAATGATTTTTTGTACAGGACCGTCGCGTCGATGATCTCACCTTCGAGTACGGGAATATTTTCCTTCAAAAGTGTTTGAGTACCCGATGTATCCGTATGAATGATATTTACATTTCCTGTATTGGTGATAGTTACAGATTTTTCATTGTGCCTGAAATCACCATAGCCCATGGTTGAAACATGTGTTTTGGAATCATGTCTCCATGCACCCATACTGTGGGGGTTCTTTTTTGCGTAGTTCTTTACTGCTTTTGGTGCACGGCGGTCACTGTTACCTTCACGGAGAACCGGGTTTACGGCACTTCCTTTTATCTTGTCGTATTTTGCTTTGATTTTCTTTTCTTCTTCGGTTTGAGGCTCTTCGGGATAACCCGGAAGCTTATAACCTTTAGCTTGTAGTTCGGTAATGGCTTCCGTTAATTGAGGAATGGAAGCACTAATATTTGGAAGCTTAATGATATTGGCGTCCGGTTGTTTTGCGAGTTCACCTAATTGCGTTAACGTATCATTTACTCTTTGTTCTTCTGTAAGGTATTCGGGAAAGTTTGCTAAAATTCTAGCGGCTAATGAAATATCTCCTGTTTCAATTACTATTCCTGAAGGAGCAGTAAAAGCTTTAATGATTGGAAGTAAAGAATGTGTTGCTAGGTAGGGAGCTTCATCGGTTTTTGTATAAATAATTTTAGCAGTTTCTGACATTGAATAGGTTGGTTTTTCAGTGTTAATTAAAAGAACTTTTTGTTTTTAAAGAACTGCAAATATAGCGATTTGAGAAGGGTTTTAAAAGGGCAGCCTGGCTATTTTTGAGGTGCTTTCAAAAACAAGAAAAGCCATAACACTGTATTGCTACATTGCTATGGCTTCTTGTGAAACAGATCGTTACCAACTAATCTTTACAATTCGAGGCAAGTTTATTATACCCTTGCAGTTGTGATTTGCTTCAATGAGGTTTGTTTTTATTGAACCAGTAACTAAAAGCTACCCTATGTCCTAAAAAAACAGTCTCAAACTCTTCTTAATCTCAACCCTAACAATCGCGAAGACTGTTAGCATCTCAAACAATTAAAAAAAGTGTATAAAGAACGTTACTTTATTTTCAATCCGGCTGTAACACCATTTTGATACTGCTAATGTAAAACAGAAAATTAAAAAAACAAGTTTTATAACGTATTAAATATTAACTATTTATAAACTTGGGTTATTAACATTTGTTCATAAAAAAACGGCCTTTCAAAAGGCCGTTTCTTAATACTTATGAATGATAGAGAACTAAAGTCTTTTCTCTTTGATTCTTGCTTTCTTACCGGTAAGTCCTCTAAAGTAATAGATACGCTTTCTGCGAACGCTTCCTGTTTTATTAACTTCAATTTTTTGAAGGGTTGGTAAATTGATCGGGAAAATACGTTCAACACCAATGGTCCCGGACATCTTTCGAATAGTAAATGTCTGCGATGACCCGCTCCCTTTTACCTGAATGACAACTCCTCTAAAGAACTGTGTTCTTGTTTTTTCACCTTCACGGATCTCATAGTAGACGGTAATTGTATCCCCTGCACTGAACTTTGGGAAATCATTCTTAGTTACAAACTCGTCTTGTACAAATTTAATTAACTCTTCCATTTTGTTTCTTTGATAATGGTTTATTCAAAACAACATTCACGTTTCTCGCCAGAGGTTGGATCAAATTGCGTGCAAAAATAAGCAAATTATACTATGTTACAATACTTTGCTGCTATTTTTTACTCTAATAGATCCGGCCTTCGCTCTTCGGTACGCTTTATAGCCTGTTCTTCACGCCATTCTTCAATCTTTGCCGTATTTCCACTCGTAAGAATTTCCGGGACCTTCCAGCCTTTATAGTCGGCAGGCCTGGTATAGATGGGTGGTGCTAATAAATTGTCCTGAAAGCT
>JANQOS010000118.1 GCA_028285705.1 Altibacter sp. | reverse complement strand
AAGAAATGTACGATTCAGCTCATACAAGATTTGGAGATTGTGATGTCGCTATATTGAGTGCGGCAGTTGCAGATTATCGCCCCAAACAGGTGGCCGATCAAAAAATAAAGAAGAAAGAAGGCTCACTGACACTTCAACTGGAAAAAACCGATGATATTTTAGCTTCACTGGGAGAGATCAAGCAAGAACAATTGCTGGTTGGTTTTGCATTAGAGACCGAAAATGAGTTGGAAAATGCAAAAACAAAACTCAAAAAAAAGAATTTAGATTTAATTGTATTAAATTCGCTTAATGATAAAGGTGCCGGTTTTAGAACCGATACCAATAAAATAACTTTGATCTCTAAAGACAATAAAGTGATACCTTTTTCGGTTAAACCCAAGACAGAGGTAGCAAACGATATTTTAAAACATATTATACAACAACTCCATGCGTAGATTATTTCTTATTTTTTCATTTTTAGTAGCAGTATATTCAGTAGACGCACAAGAGCTTAACTGTACCTTAACTATTGACGCAGAGCAAACAGGACAACCTAACCAACAAGTCTTTAGAACCTTAGAACAACAGCTCACAGAGTTTATAAACAATACGAAATGGACCGATAGGGTCTATAAGAACCAGGAGCGTATAGATTGCAATATGTCTATCATTATAAGTGAATACAGCGGAGACTCCTTTTCTGCAACACTTCAGGTTCAGTCTTCCAGAACTATTTTTGATTCTACTTACGACAGTCCTGTTTATAATTACAATGACAGGCATTTCAATTTTAAGTATACCGAATTCCAACCTCTTAACTTTAACATCAATTCTTTTGATTCTAACCTGATTTCAGTAATTGCTTATCACGTATATACCATTATTGCTTTGGATGCTGATACTTATGAATTGGATGGAGGTAAAGAGTACTTCGAAGTTGCCAAACAAATTGTAAATACTGCTGCATCCAGTAATTTTAAAGGATGGAGACCGGCAGATGGCGCACAATCCCGTTACCGTTATAATGATGCAATGTTGTCTTCGGTCTATAAAGAGTTTCATACAGCTTTGTATGATTATCATCGCAAAGGTTTGGACCTGATGAGCCAAAACCAACGAGAGGCAAAACTTAAAATTATAGATGCTATCACAAGGCTCAAGGGAATTAACGATCGTCGACCCAATTCATTCTTGTTGAGGACTTTCTTTGATGCTAAAAGCGATGAGATCCAGGCTATTTTTAGCGGAGGGCCAAAAGTAGATATTGCTTCTTTGATCGATAACCTAAATAGAATGGCTCCTACCAAGAGAGGTAGCTGGACCGAGATCAAGTTTTAAATAACTCATCTTTTTTTCTTGCAGGAGTTGCAAAACTCTTATACTTTAGAAGCAACAATAAACTAAAGTGTTTTGTATACCTAAATTTCATTTGTGATTACAACTCTTGCCATAAAAAACTATGCCTTAATTGATGATATTCGTGTGGATTTTAGCACGGGATTGACCATTATTACCGGAGAGACAGGCGCAGGAAAATCTATTTTATTAGGCGCTTTGGCATTGGTTTTAGGAAAGCGTGCAGATATTAGCAGCGTAAAAGATGCCGCCAAAAAATGCGTTATTGAAGCTGAATTTGCCATTGACCATTACTATTTACAACCCATTTTCAGTGAAAATGACCTGGATTATGAACCACATACAATTTTACGTCGTGAAATCCTTCCCAGTGGTAAGTCCAGAGCTTTTGTAAATGATACTCCGGTTACTTTAGGGCAACTTCAGGCTTTAGCTCCACATTTGGTAGACATTCACAGTCAGCATGAAACCTTAGCGCTGTTTTCGGAGACATTTCAGATGGAAGTTATTGATACGCTAGCTGATAATTCTAACCTGCTCAAGACTTATGAGAAGCAATTCTATACTTATAATGACCTTTCCCGAACACTTTCGGAAGTAAAAAATACGAAGGATAGTGCTGCTCGTGAACTAGACTATAATACTTTTTTATATAACGAATTGAAGGAGGCAAAGTTAGAGACCCTGAACCAACATGAGTTGGAAGAAACCTACGAAACACTTAACAATACCGAAGAAATACAGGAATCCCTTTCAAAGATCATTCAATTATTTTCTGAAGAACAAATAGGTACCTTGGATACGGCGAAAGAAGCCAGGACCACTCTGGGAAAGCTACGTGCGTTTTCTTCGGAATTCGATATGCTCTGGGACCGTTTAAATAGTGTGATCATTGAGATGGAAGACATTGGGGAATCTATTGAAGGTTCAGTTTTAAAAATTGAACCAGATCCCCAAAAATTAACAGAGGTCAATGATAGATTACAAATGCTGTATAAACTACAACAGAAACATTCTATGGGTACAGTGGAAGAATTATTGGTGATCCGGAATGACCTGGAAGCAAAGATCGATAGCACATTAAATCTGGATGAACGAATAGGCTCATTGGAAAAGCAGTTATTGGACAGCAAGAGAATTGCTTTACAAACTGCTAACCAATTGTATGAAAATAGAAAGAAGGCCATTCCGCAATTAAAGGAAAAATTAGAGGCTTTTCTGGGCGAATTAGGATTACCCAATGCGAAATTTAAGTTTGAATTAACTCCTTCGGAGTCTTTCAGAAAAACAGGAACAGATACTTTGGAATTGCTTTTTACGGCCAATAAAGGATTGCCATATGGGTCCTTAAAGAAGATCGCATCAGGTGGAGAATTGAGTAGAATTATGCTGGCAATAAAAGCAGTCCTGACAAAATATAAAAAACTTCCAACCATTGTTTTTGATGAAATTGATACGGGAGTTTCGGGGGAGATTGCACACAAAATGGCAACTATTTTAAACACCATGAGCAGTTCTACACAATTGTTCAGTATAACACATTTACCACAAATAGCCGCCAAAGGAGCACATCATATAAAAGTCTACAAAGAAGATAGTGGAACTGTCACTGCCACTCGATTAAAAACATTGAATGATGATGAGCGAATCGTTGAAATAGCGCAAATGATAGGTGGAAACAAAATGACAGATTCTGCGATTGCACACGCAAAAGAATTATTGAATTAAGTGTATCTTTGCACTCTAAATACATAACTAATCTAAGCACTTTATAAATGGCGTACAATTTACTGAAAGGAAAAAGAGGGATTATTTTTGGAGCGTTGGATGAAAACTCCATAGCCTGGAAAACCGCAGAAAGAGTTCACGAAGAAGGCGGAAAATTTGTTCTCACCAATGCACCTATTGCAATGAGAATGGGGCAAATAAACAAATTAGCTGAAAAAACAGGATCGGAAATTATCCCTGCAGATGCAACCAGTCTGGAAGATCTGGAATACCTCGTTGAAAAAGCAACAGAGATATTAGGGGGAAAACTCGATTTTGTATTGCACTCTATAGGGATGTCTGTAAATGTTAGAAAAGGAAAACATTACACAGACCAAAATTATGATTGGACACATAAAGGCTGGGATGTTTCGGCGGTTTCTTTTCATAAGACCATGAACGTTTTGTATAAAAAAGATGCTATGAATGAATGGGGAAGTATAGTAGCATTAACATATATGGCTGCCCAACGTGTGTTCCCGGATTATAACGATATGGCAGACAACAAAGCCTACCTGGAATCTATTGCAAGAAGCTTTGGTTATTTCTTTGGAAAAGATAAAAAAGTGCGTGTAAATACAATTTCACAATCTCCAACGCCAACAACTGCCGGGCAGGGAGTAAAAGGTTTTGACGGATTTATAGCTTATGCCGAAAAGATGTCTCCACTTGGAAATGCAACAGCTTTGGATTGCGCGAATTATACAGTAACGTTATTTAGCGACCTCACCAAAAGGGTTACTTTGCAAAATCTTTATAATGACGGTGGATTTTCCAATATGGGAGTAAGTAATGAAGTAATGGAATCTTTTATGGAAAAAGAATAATTTACCGTTAAAAAAATACTACAAAAACCTGCTTTCTGTCTTACTTGGAAGCAGGTTTTTACTTTTTATGAAAATCTATTATACCTTCCATCGGAAAAAGAAGTAAGCTTATCGAAATATTTTTGGTGTTACCGCATTTTTTGGATACTTTTAGAGGAATATTAACTAATCTTTTTTATAAATTATGAAAAAACTTACTTTTCTAGGGTGTTTATTGCTCTGTCTTACCATGACAATGAGCGCTCAACGTCAGACATCTTCATCGATGGATGATTTATTAAACCGATATTCCCAACTCGGGGATAAGACAGGAAATGTTTCTGACTATTTTACTGCCTCAGAACGACAAATGCTGAATGACCACTTTAACAATCAGGAATTACCAATCCCGTCCCCACAGGTAGCCGAATTGTTAGACAGATTAGAAGCAGCTGGAAATTCTTCTTTGGTAGAGCCATTAAATCTATTTAATGATTATGAAAGAGGACTTTTACAAGAGTATTATTCAAATGCCTATCCATCTAATGGAGGAATGAGAGCTCCGGGAGATGTTTGGGTTCTTAATGTAAGAGCAGCTTGTGGCCAGGAGTTTGGTACTTTTCCTTTAGGAGGTCCATATACCATTAACCCTATTGTTGTAAATGCTTCGGGAATTTTTGCCGGAGAATTTGACGACAACGGAGTTTTGTATGGTTTGAACTTTGATATTTTGTCATTGGTTACTATAGATCAGGTTACAGGTGCCGAAACAACTGTAGGACCATTAACTAATATGACAGGTACACCTAGTGGTTTGGCCTGGAATGAAGCTAACGGTACTATGTATGCTGCCAGTACGGATGGAACGATTAGTACTGTCTATACAATAGATCTAACAACCGGAACATGTACGGTTATTGGAAACACAGGAAATTCATTAGGAATTTGGTTAGCAATCGATCCGGCAGGAAATGCTTTCATGGCGGATATAGGAGATGATAATCTTTATTCAATTGATCTGGCCACTGGTGCCGGAACACTTGTAGGGCCTCTTGGAATCGATATTTCTTTTGCTCAGGATGCAGATTTTGACCCTGACACAGGAACTTTATATATGGGAGCCTATATTGGTGGTGGTGTTAATTTCTGGGCATCTGTAGATACTACAACCGGAACAGCTACTACATTAGGTACTGTAAATGCAGATTGTGCTGAAATTGGCCTCGCTGCTATCGAAGGAACTCCGGTTACTACCGGCCCTTCTACTGCATACGCAGTTGAAAATGCTGCTGGTATGAATGGAACTTTTGAGACTGATACCCCGGCAACATTTACTCCTATAGCTGCAGCTATACCTGTTGGAGCTGACTTTGAAGGTGCGGGAGCTGTTGATCCATATGATCCAACTACAGCGTATGTGGCTGTTAATAATGGAGACCTCTTCAGCCTGGATCTTGCTTCAGGAGTTTACACATTTGTTGGAAATCTTGGTGTTGTAGATTTTACAGGTTTAGAATTCAGCCCGGATAACGGTCTTTTATATGGTGTAACATTAACAGAACTATATACGATCAATCCAAGCACTGCAACTGCTAACCTTGTTGGAACTACAGGTATGGCAGTAGCTATTGCGCTTGCCATAGATGGTGACGGAAATGGATATTCTTATGATATTACTGACGATAACTTTTATAGCGTTGATCTAACTACCGGAACAGCAACTGTTGTCGGGCCACTTGGTTTTGATGCTGCATTTGGTCAGGGTATGGCATGGGATGGTAATACAGATACTATCTATATGACTGCATTTAACTTTGTACTATTTGATTCAGAATTGCGTACTGTTGATCCGGCTACCGGAGCAACTACTCTAATTGGACAAATGGAGCCAGGAGCACTTACCCAGTATGCTTGGGTTGTTATTCCTGCACCTGCATTAGAGAATGATGCTTGTGAAGATGCCAGACCTATTTTCTGTGGTAGTACGATAACAGGAGATACAACTACCAATACAGACCAGGGAGGTGCTAATACTTCTCCGGATGCATGGTTCAGTTATACAGGTTCAGGTACTTCAGAATTGCTTACAGTTTCACTTTGTGATGGAGGGACAGCTTATGACTCCAGACTGACTGTTTACAATTCTTGTGGTGGAATAGTGATCGCTACAAATGATGATTTCTGTGGTGTACAATCTGAATTGAAATTTGTATCAGATGGTTCAACGACATATTATATAGCTGTGGAAGGATTTGATACTCCGGATGCCGGAGCCTTTAGCCTTGCTATCACTTGTGATGTACCATTAATTAATGATATCTGTCAGGATGCACTTCCAATTAGTTGTGGAGAAACTGTTTCGGGAACAACTATCAATGCAACAGATGATGCTTATGTAGCACCGGATTGTGGTACTGCTACAGTAACAACTCCTGGAGTTTGGTATGTATATGAAGATACTACCGGATTAGTTACAGATATTACAGTTAGTTTATGTAACGGATCTACTGCCTTTGATACTAAGCTTTCTGTATTTACAGGAGATTGTAATGCACCACCATTAACGTGTGTAGATGGAAATGACGATGCTTGTGGAACTGGAGGACTTGTGTCTGAAGTATCTTTCCAAAGTGATGGTAACTCTACATACTTGATCCTAGTTCACGGATTTGGAGGTCAGACAGGAGACTTCGATCTAGACATGACCTGTATCCCGGTACCTCCACCAAATGACGATATTGCAAATTCTATCGATGTAGATGAGATTGGATGTCCTTTCACAGATCCAGCTGTGCCTATGCCAGCTGCAACTACAGAAGGTGGTAATCCAACAGATTGTAATATAGACGGAGCTAATGGAGTATGGTACAACATTACTCCGGATGCTGATGGTGAGATCACAGCAACTATAACAACTCCAGCAGGAGCAAGCTTTGTGAATTTCTTTACTGCACCAGATGAGAATGCAGTTGAAACTGATCTTGTTTTAGTAGACTGGTGGAACAACCAGTGTGGACCTGCTACTTCTACAACAATACCTGTTGTGGCTGGACAGGCTTACTATATCTTTGTTGTGAACACAGGAGGAATTACAGATATTGAAATCACTTGTGATCTACTTGGTATAGATGATAATACCATTGAAGGGTTTAGCTATTATCCAAACCCTGCAGATGAGACTATCAGCTTAAGTGCGGCAGATACTATTGAAAAAGTAGTAGTATATAATATGTTGGGTCAAAAAATGATTGATCAGGCTATTGATGCTACAATTTCTCAGGTAAATGTTGCTAACTTGGCAACTGGAACTTATATAATGCAAGTTACAGTAAATGGTCAGGTTGGATCATATCATATTATTAAGAAGTAATTTTTTTCATATTTAATTTATAGCCACCCCGATTGCCATCGGGGTGGCTTTTTTTTGATTAACTTTGCCGGATGAATCTTCACTTTTCTTTTATCATCCCGGTATACAACCGTCCTGAGGAAATAAAGGAACTTTTAGAGAGTTTTACAAAACTGGATTATGAAAATCCTTATGAGATTGTTATCATAGAAGACGGGTCCGCTATTACATCGGAAGATATGATCGCCCAGTTTTTAGACCGGCTTGAAATTTCCTATTATTTTAAGAAAAACTCAGGCCCCGGAGATTCCCGAAATTTTGGAATGCAAAAAGCAAAAGGAAACTATTTCATTATTTTAGATTCGGATTGCCTGTTGCCACCACACTATCTTACAACTGCAGCAAATTTTCTAGCGGAAAATTATCACGATTGTTACGGCGGTGCAGATGCTGCACACAGTAGTTTTACAAAGCTTCAGAAAGCTATTAATTATGTAATGACCTCATTTCTTACTACAGGAGGAATACGGGGCAGTGAAAAAAGTGTTAGCAAATTTGAACCTAGAAGTTTTAATATGGGGATATCAAAAAAGGCTTTTCAGGACACGGGTGGTTTTTCAAGAATTCATCCGGGAGAAGACCCGGACCTGTCACACAGAATAATGGAAAAAGGATATAAGACCACTTTCCTGCCTAATGCCTATGTATATCACAAACGGCGAATTTCCTGGAAAAAGTTCTATACCCAGGTCAAGAAGTTTGGATTAGTTCGCCCCATATTAAACTCATGGCACCCTAAATCCTCAAAGCTTACTTATTGGTTACCCTCCTTATTTGTACTATATACTATGGTTTCAGTTATAGCTGCTATATTCATAAGCTGGTTGGTATTACTTCCAATAATTCTGTATGTACTTATATTGTTTGTCGATTCAACTTTTAAAAACAGAAGTATAGTGATAGGCGTATTGTCTGTAATTGCATTTTTTGTACAATTCTTTGGATATGGTTTGGCATTCCTTACATCCAGCTTTTATATTCGGTTTTTGAAAAGAGATCCGGAAAAGCAGTTTCCAAATTTATTTTTTAAGTAATTTTACTGAATATCAATAACAAATGCTTTCAAAAAAAAAATATAAGAGTTCCAAAGTAAAATCTTTTTTTCTCTTTCTTCTGTTAGCAATTTTGTTTTGGGCTCTCACAAAATTTTCCAGAGAATATACGGCCACTATAAACGCGTCAGTTCATTATAAGAATATTCCAAAGAATACGATTTTAGGTGAAGAGAACCCAAAAGAACTCTCTTTTGATGTAACTGCCAATGGGTTCGAATTTTTAATGTACAAATTAAAGGACCCTTCTGTGAAGATCGATGTAAATTCATTTTATAATGAAGAAGCAGGGCGTGCAAATGTTTCAAAAAGTGATTTGGTAAAGTTAATAACCAATCAACTCAAAAAGAATATTTCAGTTAGGAACGTATCGATCAATGAGCTTACTGTAGCGTTAAATGAAATTGTTTCAAGAACTATTCCGGTACATGCAAATGCTAACATTACTTTTAAGGAAGGATTTAATTCTATAGACAGTTTAAAGATCATACCGGATTCGGTTTCTGTTTCGGGGCCGGCTTCAGATGTAAAAGAAATAAGTTTTGTTGAGACCAGCCCTGTGATTGTGGAAAATGCAGATGGGGCCATTAATATAAATGCTCCATTGGCGGTGTCCAAGAATGAAAAAGTTTCGTTTTCACCCCGAGAAGTACAATTGCAACTTGAGGTTGTAGAATTTTCACAAAAGGAAATGCTATTGCCCATAGAGGTAATAAATCTTCCGGAGGATACAACTATAAAACTGATTCCGGAAATGGTGAAGGTTGTTTTTAGTATATCTGTAAATGATTTTAAAACCATCTCTAAAGATGATTTTCAATTGATTTGTGATTATGCCGTTCGGAATACAGAGGAAAATTTCATGGTGCCTAAATTTTTGAAAAAACCGAAGAGTGTACTTAATATTGAACTTAGTGATAAAAAGATAGACTATCTTATTTTTAAATGAACCTCGTGTTCTTAAAATCATAACTTTTGAAAATTGTTGGACTTACAGGAGGGATAGGAAGTGGTAAAACCACTGTGGCGATGTTCTTTAAAGAATTGGGTGTTCCGGTCTATATTGCTGATGATGAAGCGAAAAAACTTACCAACAGGTCCAAAGTAATTAAAAGGAAACTCATTTTGTTACTAGGCAAAAAGGCCTATACAAATGATGGATTGAACAGAAAGTTTGTTGCTGATAAAATATTTAAGGATACCGGGCTGCTACAAAAGGTAAATGAAATAATTCACCCAAAGGTCGCACAACACTTTCAAAGATGGCTTAAAAAACAAGAAGGCGCTTATTGCATTAAAGAAGCGGCTATTCTATTTGAGAACGGAGGATATAAAGAATGTGACCTAACGATACTGGTAACCGCACCTAAAGAAGAACGGATTAAAAGAGTTTTATTGAGGGACAAAACAACAAAGAAGGCCATAGCGGAAAGAATGGCAAATCAATGGGAGGACGAAGAGAAAGAAAAATTGGCAGATATCATTATAAGAAATACCAGTTTATCAACTACAAGAAAACAGGTTAAAAAAATTCATTTTTCGCTGATTAAAGAGCGGTAGAATTGTAACAAATTCATTTTGTTAACATTTGGTTAAATGGAAAGCCATCTAAATGTTAAAATCTTACTTTTGAAATATGAACAAAAAGCTATTTGCAGTCCTTATAGCCTTAATGACGCTATCATTATTGGGTATTATTTTTGTTCAGGGATATTGGATCACCAATTCGTATCAAACAAAAGAGGATCAGTTTACATTTAATGTCCAGCAAACACTTTTGTCTGTGTCCAAAAAGATACAGATACGTGAGATCGAGGACTATTATAATATCTACAGCGGTTATGTAGATAGTATTGATGTCCCGGACAATGTAAACTTCAGTGAGTTGATTTATACTACCAGCAATGATAGGAATAATGAAACCTATATATTTTCCGATGGTATTTTGGAAGAGGATTATAAACTTTCTTCCAATTTTTTGGATACTGAAATAGATTCTATCCGATTTAAAAAAATAACAAATAAAAAAAGTACTACGAAAGTAGTCACGGGAGTAGATGGGAGTGGTATCACATCCGAAACTAAAATAGAATCTTTTAGCAGGTTAAAAGACTATGAGCGAAAGCAATTTGAAGAAGCTTTCAAGAATATTTCTGCTAAAACCCCAATTCATAAACGTGTAAGTGCTGCCGAGATAGAGAAAGAGCTTACCAAAGAGTTAAGAGGAAGAGGGGTCGCTTCAAAATTTGAGTTTGCAGTTTATAGCAATAACCTGGCTACAAAAATAAAGTCTAAGAACTTTGAACTAAAGGGGGATACTACTTATGAAGTTCCCCTATTTACAAATGAAGAATTGAAGACAAATTATACTTTATATGTGAATTTTCTGGGAAAAGAAAAGGAGGTGCTAAATTCTATTTTGGGGATGGCAATGCTTTCTTTGATCTTTACAAGTGTAATTATACTTGCATATTCCAGTGCATTGTCTCAATTATTCAGGCAGCGACAGATCTCTCAGATAAAATCAGATTTTATCAATAATATGACACATGAATTTAAGACTCCAATCGCTACCATAAACCTCGCCCTGGACGCTTTAAAGAACCCTAAAGTAAAAGATGATAAAGAGTTTTTAGGGCGTTACTTGGGAATGATACGAGATGAGAATAGGAGAATGCATGCCCAGGTAGAAAATGTCTTGCGTATCTCGAAATTGGAAAAGAACGAACTTGATCTGCCTAAAGAAAGATTGAAGTTACATGATATTCTGGAGACATCCATTTCACATGTTGGACTTATGGTAGAAGACCGGGGAGGGTATATAGAAACACATTTGGGAGCTTTAAAGTCTTCTGTTCTGGCTAACGAATCACATTTGACAAATGTGATTGTAAATATTTTGGATAATGCTATTAAATATTCGGATGAAAGCCCGAAAATCGATATTTATACCGAAAATGTAAAAGACAATATTATTTTAAAAATACGAGACCAGGGGATGGGGATGAGTAAAGCGGTTCAAAAAAGAATTTTTGAAAAATTTTATAGAGAATCGACCGGAGACATTCATAATGTTAAAGGACATGGCCTCGGACTTGCATACGTAAAACGTATACTTGATGATCATGATGGAGAGATTTACGTAGAAAGTGAAAAGGGGAAAGGGAGTACATTTATTATAAAACTACACTTAATATCTTAAATTATGGAAACAGAAAACAAAAAGATTCTTCTAGTAGAAGACGATCCAAATTTTGGAACGGTACTTAAAGATTACCTTGCAATGAACGACTATCAGGTTACTCATGCCAAGAATGGAATGGAAGGTTTTGAAAAATTCAAAAAAGACGATTTCGACCTTTGTATCCTGGACGTAATGATGCCTTATAAGGATGGTTTTACACTTGCAAAAGAAATTCGTGAAAAAAATGAAGATGTACCTATCATTTTTCTAACTGCAAAGGCAATGAAAGAAGATGTATTAAAAGGATACAAAGTAGGTGCGGATGATTACCTTAATAAGCCTTTTGACAGTGAAGTTCTTTTAATGAAAATAAAGGCCATTATACAGCGCAAGGCAACAGATTCTATTGCAGACAGCAAACAATTTGAATTTAACATTGGTAATTTTCATTTGAACTCGAAATTGCGTTTTCTTACCTATAAAAAAGAAAGCCCATCCAAACTTTCACCTAAAGAAAATGAATTGCTGCGCCTGCTTGCATTACATAAGAACGATCTAATGCCCCGCGAGTTGGCCCTGACAAAAATTTGGAGAGACGACAATTATTTTACTTCCCGAAGCATGGATGTATATATTGCTAAACTTCGTAAGTATTTAAGCAAAGATGACGGTGTGGAAATAATTAATATTCATGGAGAAGGATTTCGTTTGGTGGTGAAAGATGAAGTGGATCAATAATTTAGGTATATAATAAGTGTAAAAGATCCTTTTTAAAGAGCTTTTTCCCCTTTTATGTAAGCAATGATTTCCGAAACGTTTGTAAGATAATCAAACCACCGAATTGTTTCATTTTTACCAAACCACGTAATTTGTCTTTTGGCAAAACGACGTGTGTTTTTCTTGATTTCTTCAATAGCTTTTTCCTTGGAGATACTGCCATCAAGATATTGAAAAAGTTCTCTGTAGCCTACTGTTTGTAATGCATTCAGGTTTTTATGCAGGAACAGCCCTTTAGCTTCTTCTATTAAACCTTCGGAAATCATTTTATCTACACGTAGGTTGATACGATCGTAAATAACTTCTCTTTCAGCTGTTAGCCCTACATACAATGCTTCAAAGTACCGGGTTGAGGTATCCTTTTTCAGAAAGGAAGAATAGGGTTTTCCGGAACCCCTGTAAATTTCTAGTGCACGAATGATCCTATGTGCATTGTGAATGTCAACTTTTTTAAAATATTCCGGGTCTACTTCAGCGAGTTCTTTTTGCAAAGGCTCAATACCATTCAATTCAAATTCAGTGTTTAATTGTGTCCTGATCTCTATGGGAACCACGGGAAATTCATCCAGTCCCTTAATTACGGCATCTACATACAGACCGGAGCCTCCAACCATTACTACAATGGGATTCTTCTTAAACAATTCATCAAGTTTCCGAAGAGCCTCTTTCTCGAAATCTCCTACGCTATAAGGTTCAAAAATACTCTTATCCTGAATGAAATGATGCGGAGCGGCAGCTAATTCTTCAGCAGAAGGAACCGCAGTGCCAATAGACATTTCTTTAAAGAATTGACGGGAATCCGCAGAGATTATTTCAGCTGTAAAGGCCTTTGCAACTTTAATGGCAAGAGAGGTTTTACCTATTGCGGTAGGGCCTACAATACAAATGAGCAATGGTTTTTGTAGCGCCATTAAAATTCATTTTCTTCGGGGTGTAATATTTGGCCGCATTTATGGCAAAACTCAGCATCATCCCTATGTTTTCTGGCTCCACAATTATTACATGAGAATGTATTTACGTGAACATAATCACTACTTTTCGCGTACTCGGCACTAACAATACCGGTAGGCACCGCAATGATCCCATACCCCAGGATCATGATGATACTGGCTACAAACTGGCCAAATGGTGTTGCGGGTGAAATATCACCGTACCCTACTGTAGTAAGGGTTACAATACACCAATAAACACTTTGCGGAATACTAACAAAACCACTTTCTTCACCCTCTATAAGATACATGAGTGTACCGGAGATGATAGAAATTATTAGGACTGCAAACAGGAATATGAATATTTTTGCCCTACTGTCCTTTAGGGCTTTTACCAGTTTATTTGATTCACCGACATAGCGGGTTATTTTTAAAATCCTAAACACTCTTAGTAAGCGGAAGGCCCTTACCGTGAGAAGGTAACTACTTCCTGCCAATATGAAAGATAGATAAAGCGGAATGGTGGATAGAAAATCAATAATTCCGTAGAAACTAAAAATATAATTTGCCGGCTTTTTAATGGTAATGATACGGGCAATGTATTCGAAAGTAAAGAAAATGGTGATAACCCATTCGCCTATGTACAATATATCATGAAATTTTTCATCTATTGTCTTTACACTTTCCATCATTACAAATACAACGCTCAGTAAGATCAATATGAGCAAAACAACATCAAACAGTTTTCCTAATGGAGTATCTGCTTCATGGATAATGATGTGTAATTTTTGTCGCCAGTTACTTTTTTTATTTGGTTCCAAGAGGATTTACATTTAAAGTTCTATAAAATTAAACAACTTTATTTACATAGTTGCTTCCTGCGGTAGATTTACAATCTTCAAGACCTTATTTTTTCTTAGGTAACTTTGAATTATATGCTGAGAATCCCGGTTGTTTTCCATTGGGCTGATAATGGATTTTAAAATCTCAGGATTATTGATCTGGTAGTTCAAATTGTAAAAACCAAACCCTTTGTAGATCCCGTTTTCAATTAGAATCACCGAACGCTCATCTACATCCCGTCCTTTATCAATAATAAGCATATGGCTATTCTCGTAGCTGTTCTTTTCCAAGAACACCCGTACACGGTCATTGTATTCTTCAACAGATTCTTCTTTTATACAGGCGCCATAACATTCTTTAATGCTATAGGAAAAACAACTGTGCTCTGTTTGGTACAAACCTGTAAGTTTTTGACACAATTGATTTTCTTCTGTGATTTTGAATAGGATAGATTTTGCCTGTTGATAATTGGTAAACGTCGTGATCGATTTTTTTCGGGCGTCTGCTTTTTCAATCTTTAAATTAATGTAACCTTCCTTATCTGTAAAAGAAGCCAGTTGATAATTGAACATGGTTCTACGCAAAGCACGGTTAAAAACCGGCTTGTTTCGTTTTATTTCTTCACTTTCTTTTAATTGGGCGATCAGGTCGTTTCCGGTTTCTTCATAGCTAACTGCAGCTACTTCCAATTGAATTTTTTTCGATTTCCTGTTGTCATTGGTAAAATGTTGTGTTAGCCGCTTCTTAATATTTTTACTTTTACCAATATAGATAATTGTTCCATCTGCTTTGTGCATATAGTAAACACCGGTAGAGGAAGGGGCTGTTTCGATAATATCCAACAATTTAGGCTCTAATTGCCGCTTAGGGTCCTTTCTAACATGTTTAGTGATGATCTCTTTGGCAGTATCCTTGGCCAATAACATTTTAAACAGGGAAACTGTGGCCTTTGCATCCCCTTGAGCACGGTGGCGGTCACTTAATGGAATTCCAAGAGAACGTACCAATTTACCAAGGCTATAGGAGGGAAGGTCCGGCATTAATTTTTTAGATAGCTCTACAGTACAAAGCGTGTTCATTTCGAATGGATATCCCAGTCTGTCAAATTCAGTTGTCAAGATCCGGTTATCAAATTGAGCATTGTGTGCAACCAGGACACAACCATCCGTAATTTCTATGATACGTTTTGCGACTTCATAGAATTTAGGAGCGTTCCGAAGCATTTCAGTAGTGATTCCGGTAAGGTTTACTACAAATGGCTGAATTCTACGTTCAGGATTGATCAGGCTACAGAACTGGTCGACTATCTTGTGCCCGTCAAAACGGTAAATGGCTATTTCGGTAATTCCTTCTTCATTGTATTTTCCACCGGTAGTCTCTATATCTAGAATTGCGTACATCAATAAACTGGGGTTCAATTTTTTTGTCAAGTTACGAATAATTACGAGCACCAAAAATTGCACTGCCAACCCGAACCATATTACTACCATGTTCGATAGCCAAAAGATAGTCACCACTCATCCCCATAGAAAGAATTGTAAAACCGTATTTTTGTTGAAGAGAATCGTAAAATGTCTTTAATTTCTGAAACTCGGCAGTCACCTGAGCCTTATTGTCTGTAAAACTGGACATTCCCATAAGACCAACTATTCTTATGTGCTGAAAACTTTTTATTTCTTCCGAAGCCAATACATCCAGGGCATCGGTTTCGGTCATTCCAAACTTGGTATCCTCACGGGCAATTTTTATCTGAAGCAGGCAGTCGATCACCCGGTCATTTTTTTCGGCTTGTTTATTAATTTCCCGCAATAATTTTAAACCATCCACCGCGTGTATTAAACTCACAAAAGGTGCCATATATTTCACCTTATTGCGTTGCACATGCCCTATCATATGCCACTCTACATCCTTAGGCATCTCTTTCCATTTGGCTTCCATCTCCTGAATTTTATTTTCACCAAACACATGCTGTCCGGCTTCATATGCTTGCATCAGGTCACTTACAGGTTTTGTTTTGGAAACGGCAATGAGAGTTACATTTTCCGGAAGCCTACTCTTTATTTCTTTTATATTTTCTAAAATGGACATCTTAAAATTCATAGATAGTAACTCCGCTACGAAGTTTTGGTTCAATATACGTACTTTTAGGCGGCATTTTTAAACCTTCATCTGCAATTTGTTTCATCTCGTCAGTTGTCACCGGCAACAATCCAAAACCTACTGTGAAGTCAGAATTATCCACCAGCATTTTAACATACGCCAGGTCATTTTTGCCATGCGTATAGGAAATACGTTGATCATTGCGTACATCTTCAATACCTAAAATGGGATTTAAAATAGTAGTAAAGAGAATTTGCGTATCCAAAGCATCTAAGGCATTGTTGATGGTATAATTATTCTTCCGAAGGTATAACGAATAGAATTCACCATCCAGATACATACTAAAATGGTGCTTTTTGGAAGGTTTATAGTACTCTAATCCTCTATTCTCAATACGGAACATACTATCTAATTGTATAAGAAAAGACTCTTTACTCAATCCGTTGAGGTCTTTTACCAAACGATTGAACTCATAGATCTTCAGGTCGCTTTCCGGAATAAGATAGCTCATAAAAAAATTATAGGCCTCTTCCCCGGTATGATCCTTATTTTCAGATCCCAGGTCTTTTGCCAGTAAATAAGAAGAGGCAGAACGATGGTGGCCATCTGCAATATACAGAGATTCCATTGCAGCGAACTCTTCTGTAATTTCCCGGATAATATTTTTATCATCTATGTTCCATAGGTAATGTGTATCCCTGTAAGTGGTAGTAAATTCATATTCGGCTCTGTCCCGCATTACCGTTTTTATAAGAGAGTCCAACACATCGTTATCGGGGTAGGTGAGAAGTACGGGTTCGGCGTTAAAACCAACGGTTTTTAAATATTTTTCAAAGAGTATCTCTTTGTATTCCAGTGTATCCTCATGCTTTTTGATCACATTGTCCTCATAATCCTTAGCACTGGCACCGGCAATAATTCCATTGAACTCCAATCCGTCTCTGTTTACGATCTTGTAGATATAAAAAGAAGGGTTTTCATCCTGTATGAAGTTAATATCTTCTTTGAATTCCTGATACCGGTTCCTAACCAGGTTATAACGCTCTTTACCTGTAGTCTCTTTGTGGTAGCGGTAGCCGGGGTTAACAATATGCAAAAATGAAAACGGATTATCCCGTAATCGTGCTTCCCTTTCGGCAGGGGTATAACTTTCATAAGACCTTGAAGCGATAAGACTTACCTTATCTCGTGTTGGGCGTACAGCTCTAAAAGGAATTATTTTTGCCATTTTTTGAACACTAAGCAGTGCTAACTAATTCCAACTTACTTTGAGAATTGCGAAGAAACTTTCTCTGCTCTCCTGCTTTCGCTATAATCATAAAAACCTTCACCGCTTTTCACACCTAATTTACCGGCCATCACCATATTGACCAGTAAGGGACAAGGTGCGTATTTTGGATTTTTAAAACCGTCGTACATCACTTTTAAAATAGACAGGCAGACATCCAGTCCAATAAAATCCGCTAATTGTAA
>JANQOS010000112.1 GCA_028285705.1 Altibacter sp. | reverse complement strand
AGGTTTTCAGCTTCTTCGGCAGTAAAAAAGACATTTCCGTGCCCCGTCATATATACAAAGGGGTAGTCAAACAGATCTACACTACCCGGATCTACTGTTTGCGGTTTTGCAACGATCGTTGTATTGATCTGTTCATTACAAAAAGAGATCAGGTTAGGAAGTGCAGTAGGGTTGCTGTACCAATCACCGCCACCGCCGTATTGCAGTACAGCAATTTCCTGGGCAGATAAGCTCGTAACTGAAAATAATAGAAAATAAAGGAATCCTTTTAATTGCATAGCAACCAAAAGTACAAAAACTTCAATTTAGAAATAAAATTAGTTCCTAGGAAATTTTTGAAAGGATACCTACGCCCAGTATATCGGTAAACTTCATCCAATCCTTCATTAAGCCAAAAGACGATTTAGCACTATGTGCAATGGTCAACTTTTCAAATGGAAGGTAATCGTTAGCCGTTTTTTCTACAACCAAATTTCCCATTACTTGATGAATGGAAGCGATCACGGGTAGGTTTATAGCATGCTCAAATTTTCTTGCTGCTGGTGACATCTTTGAAAATTTTATTGATTTGGGACCGGAAAACTAGGAATTAAATTTGACATAACCTATAAAAAAACCCTCTTTTTTTCGATTATCTGCAATAATTTGCGATTAAGTGCATAGTTTTTAGCTGCGATTATATGTGAAAATTGTCAAAAATATGCCATTAAAATACAGGGTTTTAAGAGTGTTTACCATTTAAAAGTAAGGTTGTTTTACAGCTTCGACTTAATTACTAAATTGTTGCAATGAAAACACTAATTCTTTATAGCTTCCTGTCCATATTATTAACCACTATGGCAGTGGGTGACCAATCGGGTGTATTGGAAAACGATACGTCTCCTAAGGACCCTCCCATTGCAGTAGTACAATTGTTTACATCTCAAGGCTGTAGTAGTTGCCCCGGCGCAGATCTGCTATTGGACCAAATAAAGAAGGAGTATGCGTATGAAAATGTTTATGTATTATCCTATCATGTTGATTATTGGGACAGATTGGGCTGGAAGGACCCCTTTAGTAGATCCGATTTTACAATTTTACAAAAAGCGTATGGTTTTAAGTTCAATACGAGAACTGTATATACCCCACAGGCAATTGTGAACGGTTTATATCAATTTGTGGGCTCTAACAGAGGAAAAATGGCCAAATACCTTTCGAGAGCATTAAAAACAGGGGCAGAGAACTCAATAACCTTTTCGGAAATAGAGAAAAAGAATGACGCGATTTCCTTTAGTTATACTGTAAATGGCAATACCCGGGATAAAAGCTTGAAAGTTGCACTGGTAGTAGAACAGCGTAAAACATATGTAAAACGAGGTGAGAATGGAGGCCGTACTCTTTTAAATAGCAATATAGTTGTTGAAGAAATAGAAATTGCACTATCCGGAAAGGCTGGTAAAACTAAGATCGCGATACCATCCATTGTAACCGAAAAAGACGCACTAACCATGATCGCTTATGTTCAAACCAATAATCTATCCATTACAGGTGCCGGAATGCTGGAATAATAGATTTAACCTTCATTGATAAAAGCAATACTATGACAGGCTGCTATGGCCGCTGTTTCTGTTCTTAGTCGGCTACTTCCCAGGCTTACAGGAATAAATCCTTCTTCTTTGGCTCTATGGATCTCCTCGGAAGAAAAATCGCCTTCGGGGCCAATTAAGATCAATACAGAGCTTTTGGGCTTTACAATTGATTTAAGTGATTGTTTTAAGGTTTTTTCACAATGTGCAATGCATTTAATTTCTTCTGAATGTGCTTTGGCAGCAATAAATTCTTTAAATGAAACTGCAGGATTCAATCTTGGAAGATATGCTTTCAATGATTGTTTCATGGCACTTTGAATAATTTTCCGGTAACGGGCTGCCTTTATTACTTTTCGCTCACTATGGTCACAAATTATAGGTGTAATTTCCGAAATACCTATTTCGGTAGCTTTTTCTAAGAACCATTCATAACGTTCATTTAATTTGGTTGGCGCAACTGCCAAGTGCAATTGATAGGGCAGAGGTACCTGTTCTTCGACCTTTATAACAGCAGCAACACACCTTTTGGGTTCAGAGCTGATCAATTTTGCTTCAAAGAAAAATCCGTTACCGTTTGTTAGCTGCAATATATCGCCATCGCTTTTTCGTAACACTTTTACAATATGACGGCTCTCTTCTTTATCGAAGATCACTTCTTTACTGCTTTGGTTAATATCCGGATGGTAAAATAATTGCATTTATGGATTGCTTTTTAGCATAGCATGTTCTATTCCCAGTTCCACCCATTCCTGCAATTTTTCTTCGGTATCGAATCCTTTTTCAGAAACAAAAATAAATTCCTTCATGGGTTTTCCGGTAAAATCCATCGGCTTTACATGCGGAGTTTCCAGTGCTTCATTCATTTTTTCCGAAACTACACGTACCATTAACCGCTCTTTTGTTTCACCCACACACATTTTTCCTTTGTATAAAAAACAGGAACCTCCAAACATTCTTTTT
>JANQOS010000103.1 GCA_028285705.1 Altibacter sp. | reverse complement strand
CTAAAGCAGGACATTACAGCTTGTTTCATTCGTATTATTCATCTTTTCTATTTTTTGCTTGTAAGTTGTTTAAATAATTTTCGAAAGAATCCAGTTTTTCTTCCCACAGATTCCGGTATTGTTCCATCCATAAGAAAGCTGGAATAAGTTTTCCCGGCTGAATTATGCAAAATCGCTCTCTACCTTGTTTGTGAACGCTTATTATTCCACATTCGTTTAGGATCTTGATATGTTTTGAGATAGCAGGGCGACTGATCTCAAAGTTTTCAGCTACGGTATTTACCGTTAGTGCTTCTTTTGCCAGAAGTTCTATAATATCTCTTCTCACCGGGTCGGCTATTGCCTGAAAAACATCTCTTCTCATAGAAATATGTAACTGATTGGTTACAAATATAAATGTAATCATTCGGTTACGCAAATTTTTTAATAGAATATGGTAACTAAACTATGCTAAAAGTGTCTTTTTTCTCAGTATTTTAAAGGTTATCACCAATGATTTTGGTATTCTCTTTGGTATCTAAATTGAAAAGATAAGTGCCTTATTTAATTACTATATATCTTCTATTTGTATAGATATTCTGAACAAAAGTCTTAGATTTTAATGGAATGTAATCGACAGATATTGCTTATTGTTTTTATCATGTATATAAATCTTATGTTGTAGCCTTCAATAAAGTACAGGCAATCAGCGGTAATCAACTAATAATAGGTAATGACAAGATACCTGTAAGCAGAGTTAAAAAAGAGGAAATTATAAGACTGCTTACTAATAATAAGATTTTAAAAAAATAGAAATTGGATTGTTGTATTTTAAATATACTTACAGCCCAAAAATATTAACCCGAAACTTGTTTGTAGACTTTTAAATTTGGTATTTTTGCAATTCAAATTTCGGGATGTGGCGCAGTCCGGTTAGCGTACACGGCTGGGGGCCGTGTGGTCGCAGGTTCAAATCCTGTCATCCCGACTTAATAAAAGCTTTGGTTTTTGTAGAAAGTTTACTTTCTAAAGAAAACTAAGGCTTTTGATTTTAAATAAAGCAAAGCTTTATTTGCAATGAGGGTTTCACGGATTCTGTAAATCCTGTCATCCCTACGTAACCAAAAAGTGGTGCAATTACACCACTTTTTCATTTTCTAAAAGTAGGCTGAATTCGTTCAATTAAACTGAAGAAAATAAAACTGTGTAGCACAGTAGCACTCTCTGCTTGCTTTAAGCAAGATAATTCCTACAAACACCTCCATTGTTAAAACCGTAAATATTTTTTGTATAAGTATAATTTAAGTTAAATTTGGGGTCTCCCCAGAATTTTTTACAGAATACTTATATCCACTTGCCTTGAAGAAAGACATTCTATACGTACTTATACAATTTTTGCTATTTGCGATGTTCTTTATAACCTGGGAGGATAAAATTGACCTCACGCTTTCTCAATGGGTTCGTTACACATTATTGGGTCTTGTAGTAATTGGGTTCCTTATAATTCTTTTAGGTATTTTAAATCTTAATGAGAATATCGCCCCTTTTTCTAACCCAAAAAAGAAAGCCGGCTTAATTTCCAATGGTATATATGGATATGTACGCCATCCTATTTATCTGGGGATTATTATAGCAATGTTTTCGTATTCTTTTTATACATTATCTATTGTAAAACTTTTAATTTCTATTGTATTAGTAGTTGCATTATATTTCAAAACCAATTATGAAGAAAAGTTCTTAATGAAGAATTTTTCAGACTACAAAAACTACAAAGAGACTACGGGCCGCTTTTTTCCAAAAAAGTACAATCGCAAATCTTAATAAACAAATAAATATTCTTAATAACTTTTAGTGTAAGTTTCTTACTAAAGTTACTACTTTTACATTCTGAAAATATTTTGAAGAAAATTTATTATGTCTGATACTATTGAAAGAATAAAATGCTTAATTATTGGTTCGGGGCCTGCTGGGTATACAGCAGCGATTTATGCTGCGAGAGCAGATCTAAAACCTGTATTGTATACAGGTATGGAGCCTGGCGGACAATTAACAACAACTACAGAAGTCGATAATTTCCCGGGATATCCCGAAGGAGTAGACGGCCCTACAATGATGGTCCAATTGCAACAACAAGCCGAACGCTTTGGTACGCAAGTACGTATTGGGATGGTGACAGCAGTGGATTTTAGCGGCGAAATAGGAGGTATCCATAAGATCACTGTAGATAACACTACTCAAATTGAAGCCGAAACAGTTATTATTTCTACAGGTGCTACCGCAAAATATTTAGGATTGCCAAGTGAGCAACGCCTACGTGGCGGTGGAGTATCTGCATGTGCGGTATGCGATGGTTTTTTTTATAAAGGACAAGATGTCGCTATAGTTGGTGGAGGAGATACTGCAGCCGAAGAGGCTACTTACCTTGCCAATATTTGCAATAAAGTAACCATGCTGGTACGAAAGGACCATATGAAAGCATCCAAAGCAATGCAGCACAGAGTTACATCTACTGAAAACATAGACCTTAGGTACAATACAGAGATCGATGAAGTTCTAGGTGATATGGTGGTTGAAGGGCTTAGAATGAAAAATAATATTACAGGAGAAAAGGAAGAAATTGCCATTACCGGATTGTTTATAGCTATTGGGCACAAGCCCAATACAGATATTTTCAAGGGACAATTGGCAATGGACGACACCGGGTATTTAATTACCGAGGGCAAGAGCACGAAGACTGACAAACCGGGAGTTTTTGCAAGCGGAGATGTTCAGGATAAAGAATACCGTCAAGCAGTAACAGCAGCCGGTACCGGATGTATGGCCGCTTTAGATGCTGAAAGATATTTGGCCACAGTTGAGTCTGAAATAACAGCTTAATAAAGAACTATATTTTCAATATAAAGGCCTGAAGCTTTAAAGCTTCAGGCCTTTTTTATATCTTACTGAAAGTTAGAAACTGCATGTGGTCATTTCCACTACTTTGCCCAAAAAGCTCAGTTTTAATGGTACTTGCCATTGTAATTTGCCAGTTATCTGAAAGTTCTCCAAAAATGTTCTTATCAGGGAATGACAATATAAGCTTCTCGTTACTTTCGGTACTATCATGTACTATAATACCACTTTGCAAATCTTTATAGGCCCAGGTTCCGGATTCATTAAAACCATCACTTGTAACAATTACAGTTCCGTTACTCTCAAACCTGAAAGTAAAACCTGAAAAGGCATTGGTTCTGTCTAATCTATCTTTAAAGAAATAAGAGATCTTCCAGGATCCTTTTGGTAAGTCAGTTACAATATTTGCATTAGGACGAGCTGAATTAGTATTCGTATCGAAAGAGTTACAGGCAATTAAAAATAGCACAACGAGTGCTACCAAGGCATTTTTCATTGAGGAGTTTTTTGTCTATTAGTAACGCACTAAAAGAAACTATATTTTTTGCTTATGCAGATTTATATTTAAATTTTAAATGATCAAAAATTATAAATATATATGCTTACTGATCTGGTAATTTATGATCGTAACTAAGTACTCTGGAAATTTTCCACTGCCCGTCTATTAAAAGCCATAAATGTGTAAACTTCGCAATACTTCCCGTGTTTTCAGGTCTTCCTTTTGGCTTCTCAAAAAATTGATGTACTCCCTTTTGAATAGCTCCGTATAACTTTCCGTTATTGTAAAGCGGAAATACTTCCAGGCTGCCTTCTATCAATACCCTTCTGGAAACAAATTCATCAGACTTGCATAAGCCATTCTTCATAATGTCAATAAATTGTTTTTTAGAATTTGTTATACCGGATTTATCATGATAGAACTCGAGATCATCTGCCAGTAATGTTTCAAGCGGTGACAGATCACAGGTATTGAAGCTTACTTTAAAAAGTAAACTGTCCTTTGCTTTAAGGGTTTTATATAACTCTGAATCTTCTGTTACTTGTGCGAATAATGCACAGGAAAGGAATAGAAACAATAGTGTTATCTTTTTCATGATCTTTAATGATTGATTAGTATAAAAAACTCCAAAGCCATGGAAAAACTTTGGAGTTTAAAGGGTTGGCTATGCAAATAAATGATGATTACATTTTGCGTACACTTCCTGATCGGCTTCCGTTATTGGTAACCGCAGCAGGATCCCCGTAATAGTTTATGTCACCACCGCTAGATGCGCTGGCTTTTAGGTTCTCTTTTACATTTACGGTAACATCAGCACCGCTGGAAGCTTCAGCATTACATTTTAAAACTTTAAGATTCTTTGCGTCAAGGTCACTTCCGCTGGAAGCATCCGCAACTAATTTTGATGCTTTTCCGGTCACCCTAATATCAGCGCCACTACTTGTTTCTGCATACACTTCTTTGGCTAAAACTTCTACTTCCAGATCGGCACCACTACTGGCATCCAGTGTAATTGTTTCATTTTTTACCACAGAGTTTGCTATAACATCCGCACCACTACTTGCAGCAATGCTATTTAAGCTAACATAGGTAACATGTACTTTTCTGGACTTGCATCTTCCTATGCTCTTGTTGTTTGAAGTACCAATGGTTAGTCTACCATTAACTATTTCGGTTTCAATGATGTCTACCAGATTTTCATCTGCTTCCACAACGATCTTCTCTTCTGTCCCCTGTGTTAGAAATACATCGATACCCGCACTTCCTTTTACCTGGTCGAAGCCGGATGATACATACCTTTCTTCTGTTACTACATTCCCGTTTCCATCTATTTGGCCTAAGTTAATATCAAAATGACAGGATGTGATTGTAGTAGCTATGACTAATGCAATTAAAATTTTGATTGATTTCATTTTAATAGTTTTTATAAATTATTTTTTGTTTTTAAAGTATCCTCACTTTCAGCTTCATTGACAATTTTATTACCATCTTCATCTATTAGGATAACATTGTCATCTATTTCATCTGTGAATTCATTTTCTAGATCTTCTTCCCAATTATCACTTTCGTTATTGGAGTTTGATTCCCATGATTCACTTTCATCGTATGGGCAATCCAGACATTCGGTTTTGTTTTCAAGAATTCTGAGGTAATGAGACTCGTTCCCATTATCCAGTATGTCCCTATAATGTGAATAGCTTCTGTGGAACGAATAGGTGTTTTCTTCAGCATATAGAATACTTCCTACAGGAAGGTATACCACGATTTCTACTTCTTGATTTCTATACTTATTTTCCATTTCCGTTAAGAAATATCCATCAAGCAGCAGGCTGTTTCCATCTATAGAGAAATTATAATTGATAGCTTCAGCACGTTTTTTTGCTTCGAGAAGGCTTTTTCCCTCTGCAGTTTTTTCAACAACTATTTTCCCAACAGAATCCCGCGTGGATCGTACAATTAAACGAATGTCATTCGAGTAAATGATTTTTTCATCATTTTCATCATATTTGATCTCTACGCCACTATTTCTCCTTACATTATATTCATATTGATCATTTGCGACCATGGCGATACGCAAAGTATCTCCAACTCTTACCGGGAGCATTGTCTCCTGGACATCTTCACCATTATAAGCCTGTTCCGTAGCTTGTCGTAGTCCCAGGATTCCAAGCCCTACAATAGATAAGAACCATAAGATCAATAAAGTGATCTTGGCGGGAGTACCTATGGATTTTAGATTATCTATCAACAATTTCAAGCCTAAGATAAAAAGGACAAAGAATGGAATACCTACTGCAAATAATGTTAGTAATGAAATAAGCCAAAGCGGGGCGTTACTTGTATCTACTAACGAGATATAGTCCATTACTTCTCCCGTGCCCCAGAGGTCTATAGAGCCAAAAGTAAATAGTCCTACTACCAGCCCAATTAAAGTTGAAAGAGATACAATGATCAGGATGATTCCGAAGAATTTCACAAATATTTTGAGAATGGTAAGGATAATGCTTCCAATCGTGTCAAAAAACCCCGAAGTTCCTTTTTTTACCTTTTTTCCGTATTTGTCATAGTCAACATTCTTAACCTTCTCTGTAGCGTTCTCAAGTTGTTCTTTTAGTTTTTTTTCGATATTCGATATATTGACAGCTTCACCGGACATCTTTAGCTTGTCCGATGTGCTTTCGGCTGCCGGAACCAAAATCCAAAAAATGATATAGAATACAATAAAGATACCGCTTGAAAATACCGTAAGAAGGATCCAAAGCAAACGAACCCATATAGCGTCGATGCCCAAATAATGTCCTAAGCCTGAGGATACACCGGCAATGAATTTATTGTCTATGTCTCTAAAAAGTTGTTTGTGAGATGATCTTCGGGCTTTTGGCCTTAAAGGAGCATCTTCAAAGATCTCTTCATCTACCATATAATCCTCAGGTTGCCCCATAACAGCAATGACCTCATCCACTTCCTTTAACGTTACCACATGCGAGCTGCTTTCAATTTTTTCAGTGAAAAGTTCAGCAACGCGAGCTTCAATATCCCGCAATATCTCGTCACTTCCTTGAGGGTCAGAAAGTGATTTTTTTATCGCTTCAAAATAGCGTTGTAATTTTCCAAAAGCATTTTCATCTATGTGGAAAAATGTCCCTGCTAAATTTATATTTACTGTCTTGTTCATTTTTTAGTTTTTTCGCTAGTTACTTTATTAACGGCCCGTTGCAGTTCGCTCCAGGTGGTGTTTAATTCTTTTAAAAATATTTTACCGGTTTCGGTAAGGTCATAATACTTACGTGGTGGCCCACTGGTAGATTCTTCCCAGCGGTAGGTTAATAACCCTGCATTTTTAAGCCTGGTCAACAAAGGATAGATCGTTCCTTCCACTACAAGCATTTTTGCGTCTTTTAAGGTGTCCAGAATATCACTTGTATATGCTTCACCATCCTTTAGAATGGAAAGGATACAATATTCCAGAACCCCTTTTCGCATTTGCGCTTTTGTGTTTTCGATTTTCATTTGGTTCTTTTTACTTTTTGTGAAATAACTGTTCGTTTTTGATGATGTAATAAGAGTCAAAAGTTTGTAAACTATCCTCCTTACAGTGGTGGATCTCTATTTTTGAAATATCTTTGGATTCTTTCTCGATATTTCCTCCGGATAGTGTGTTCATGACTACCGCTAATAAGATACTAACTAGTGTGCTCATCTTCTGATTGATTTTGAATGGTTGTTTTTATAAAAGGGATGCTTAAAGGATACTTATATAATTCTCCTTTTGCCGCCCTTACGGTTGCCGATACGACAGCATATAGTTCTAATACAAATATTCCGAACAGTAATAGTGCAGCAAGGCAAAACAATATTACATACCCGCTAAGGTTCTTAATTTCAGAATATCTAATGTTATGAGCGGTGTGTTCAATAGCATCTACAAGAGATACAAAATCCGCAGCGAAAATGATAAAAAAGGGCAAACAGATCAAGCCTACAATTAGTGTATACAATAATATACTCAATTGAAAATTGATCGCTTGCTTACCATGATCATCAATAAATTTCTTTTCCTTGTTAAGGGTCCATAAAAGTAGTGGAGCAAAAAAGTTTGCAAAAGGAAAGAAATATTTTAAAAATGTTGAAAGGTGAATGAAAGCACCTAAGTTTTTTTGGTTTTCTGATACGGTAGTGTCCATTGTTTATTAATTTCTTATGCAAATATATGTCTAAAAGAAGGTATTATGTTACGCATAGTACTAAAAATTAACAATATTTTAACATTTATAATATGTACTATAATTGTAATATCTTAGCTCAAAATCTTTAGAATGCCTTTAAAACCAAGACAGATCAATACTTTTCTCTTCTTTAAATTACCTTCCGCATATTTTTGTGGCGTTCGGTTAAGGTCTATTAACTATAAGAGTTGTGTTACTTCTGTGAAGCATCGTTGGATCAATCAAAATCCTTTTAGGTCCATATTTTGGGCAGTACAGGGGATGGCTGCAGAATTAAGTACCGGAGCAATGGTGATGTCTTATATTAGAGAATGTAACCAAAACGTTTCCATGCTGGTTGCTAACAATAAAGGAACATTTTTAAAGAAGGCGAGAGGAAGGATCATATTTACATGTAATGATGGAGAACTTATTAAGAATGCTATCGACAAAACAATTGCTACAGGGGAAGGATACACCTGTTGGATGAAAGCCGAAGGGAAAGACGCTACCGGCGATATTGTTTCCAGATTTGAATTTGAGTGGACAGTTAAACTGAAAGAGAGTACTTCTTCACAGAAATAGTAAAATATTTAAAATACATTGTAACGAAAGCTACAATAGGTTAACTCATAATTGAACTTAAAATTTTTTAGATGAAAGCACACGAAATAGACTATACGATCTACGGAGAAGAAATGCAATATGTAGAAGTAGAATTGGATTCCAATGAAGGTGTTGTTGCCGAAGCAGGGAGTTTTATGATGATGGATGATGGCATTAAAATGGAAACCATTTTTGGGGATGGTTCTGCAAAGGATACGGGTGTAATGGGTAAGATCTTTGGTGCGGGAAAACGGTTACTGACAGGGGAGAGTTTATTTATGACAGCCTTTTACAATACTGTACCCGGAAAGAGAAGGGTAAGTTTTGCTTCTCCCTATCCCGGAAAGATAATTGCTATTGACCTTGAAAAGTTCAATGGGAAGTTTATCTGCCAGAAGGATGCATTCCTTTGTGCAGCAAAAGGAGTTTCTATTGGAATTGAATTCTCACGTAAATTAGGCCGCGGTTTATTTGGAGGAGAAGGATTTATAATGCAGAAACTGGAAGGTTACGGAATGGCATTTGTACACGCCGGAGGAACTACAGCGGTTAAAGAACTGGCTCCCGGTGAAAAGCTGAAAGTAGACACAGGCTGTATTATTGGTTTTGACCATACCGTGAATTATGATATAGAATTTGTAGGAGGGATCAAAAATACTCTATTTGGAGGTGAAGGATTGTTCTTTGCCACACTTACAGGGCCGGGAACTGTATATATTCAATCATTACCCTTTAGCAGACTGGCAAAACGCGTTTGGGCTTCTGCGCCTAAAGGAGGAGGAAAAGATAAAGGAGAAGGCAGTATTTTAGGCGGTTTGGGAGATTTACTGGACGGAGATAACAGATTTTAACACAATATTTTTATTAACAAAGAAATTTTCAATCAATTTTTTTGTTATATTTAGACAACTTAATCTAAAAATCTTCTGCCTATTGTTTAAAATTACCTAACTAACATTTAATTCAGTTGAACTATGGCTAGAGCAATGTTTGATTACACCAAGGCTGTACTTGCAAAGGTTAGCTTTGATGTAAATTTGTTCTGTAAAGAGTTGAAAAAGGCAATGAAAAGATTGCTTCCCTATGAAATAGAGGAGCTTAAAATCTGGATCGATGCTCTTATTAAGCAGAACCCCCAATTAAATCAATGTTTAATTTATTTAAATCCATAACAAAAAACCCGCGAAAGCGGGTTTTTTTAATTGGTATTATTAAACTGCTCTTACTAACTATAAAGATAATAACCTAAGAGTTACTTTCTTTTCCTCAATTGAGGATTCATAAAAATAAGTACAAATTATTTATCTGTTAGTTTAATTCAATTGAAACCGTAATCTCTCCATATTCACTGTTGCTAAAATCAACAGGATATTCTCCTGGAAGAATATTTATTTTTGTTTCTCCAAAACCCAATAAAAATTCAGATGTCTCATCACTTAATACTGCAATGTCATCAAACTTTATACTCTTATTTAGTATATTAAATGTGTTTTCTATTTGAGTATTTGGAATATCCAGTCCCAACCCTTCAGCAGCTTCAATCACATTACCAATTGTAATATGAGGTTCCAAAAATCTAATCTTTAATTCTCTTTCCTCAAAATTAATTCTAGTATCGGTCGTGATTCCAGGTTTGTTTTGGAATAAAATACTGTGATAATTGAAATCATAATATATAATATCAGATGTAAATGGATTGGCAACACATTGACCCATACCCGTACAAGCATATCCAATAACTTTTAATGGATCGACACTGTCATAGAATACAGTTAAAGCCCCACTGTAATAAGTTATTAAACCAATTTTTGTACCACCAGGAACTCTGCTAGAACCGGTTTCTTCATTTATACCTTGAGATATTACACTCTCGGTCAATTTATTTGTTTCGTCTTTTTCACATGAAAGCAATACAAGTAATAAAAGTAACAAAGCCCCTAAAGATTTAATTTTTTTCATTCTAAAATTATTTAAATAAATACCTACTCTATTATCTGGCTTTTCGGTTTCCGCCACTTAGGACCAAAACTATTTACTCTTTTAGAGATTGCATGTGGTAGGGTACCACATCTTGAAGTGTATTTTCGGTAAAATACCTATACTATGGCTAATTAGCTGTATTTTACCGTGAATTTTTCATCACGGCATTTACGTTTAGTGAAGTTGGTTTTTATTATTTGGTAGGACTTACAATTTTTACATCCTGAAAAGCAATGGCTCCTCGTATTACTCCTGAAATTACATTGTACAAAGCATTAATGATCTGCATTTTCAATTCACTTTTACTGTAAATTATACTTACTTCCCGGGCAGGGGAAGGTTCATTGAAATAGTGCAAAAACTTGCTTTGCTCTTCAGAGATGTCCAACGTATGCAAATAGGGTAGAAGTGTCATTCCCAGGCCTTCATTGGACAACTTAATTAATGTTTCGAAACTTCCGCTTTCCAGTTGAAACGCTTCGCCACCATTTTGTTTGGAAGCCTTACAGAGATTAATGACTCCGTCTCTAAAACAATGCCCGTCTTCTAACAAAAGGATATCGTCCAGGTCCAGATCCTTACTGTCTATTTTGTTCTTCGAAAAAAGGCGATGGCTTTCCGGAATATAACCTACAAACGGCTCATAATATAAAACACGCTCCTTAATCTTATCATGGCTCAGTGGAGTAGCTGCGATAGCAGCATCTAAATGCCCGTCGTTTATTTTTTTAATGATCTCGTCTGTAGTTAATTCTTCGATCTTTAATTGAATTTTAGGGTATTTATTGGTGAAAGCCTTCAAGAACATAGGCAGGAGCGTAGGCATAATTGTTGGAATGATGCCCAGTTTAAATTCACCGCCCACAAATCCTTTCTCCTGGTCTACTACATCTTGCATACGTTCAGCTTCATTGACAATATTTCGTGCCTGACTCACAATTTTTTTGCCAACAGATGTAAGCTCAATTGGTTTTTTGCTCCTGTCAAATATCTGTATATCCAGCTCTTCTTCCAGCTTTTGTATTTGCATGCTCAAGGTAGGCTGGGTCACAAAAGTTTTTTTGGCAGCTTTTGTAAAGTTTTGGTGCTCTGCCACTGCCATTACATATTTTAATTGTGTAATCGTCATCTTGTAGAATTTACTACAAAAATACAATTTATCATCGATAAAATCTATTGTTTTTTTATTAAAATAAGTTTTTGACTATAAAAGGCCTTTTGCCTTTATTTCCAGGTATTTGTTGATGGTATTTACCGTAAGGTCTTCAGGGGCAGTAAGTACGGTTTGTATTCCTCGTTGCTGAAGTTCACGTACCATTACTTTTTTATCAAACTCAAACTGCTGGGCAATGGTTTTGTCGAAGATTTCGGGAATGTTGGTAGCTTCAGCTTCACTTAAACTTTTTAGTTCGGTATTTTTAAAGAAGATAACTACCAAAACATGTTTTTTTGCGATGGCTTGCAAATATGGCATTTGTCGGTGTAGCGAAGAAATATGCTCGAAATTAGTATAGAGCAATAACAAACTTCTATGGGTAATTCTCCTTTTTACCAAAGATTGTAATGCCCCGAAATCCGAATCCAAAAATTTTGTGTCTACATTATATAATGTATCAAGAATAGTATTAAGGTATGTTTTCTTTGATTGGGGAGGAAGAAAACTTCCTATTTTATTCGAAAAATCAACAAGGCCTACCTTATCACCTTTCTTTAAAGCAATATTGGAAAAAGCCAACGAACTGTTAATGGCAAAATCGACCAGCTTCAAACCGTTAAAAGGCATTTTCATCACACGGCTCGTATCGATAATAGAGAATACCGGCTGCATTTTCTCATCCTGGTATTGATTTACCATTAACTGCGCGTGTTTTGCTGTAGATTTCCAGTTAATGGTTCGAACATCGTCTCCCACAACGTATTCCTTAATTTGTTCGAACTCCATTGTATGTCCTATACGCCGTATCTTTTTCAAGCCTATATACGACAATCGATTGTCAATGGCGAGAAAGTCATACTTTTTCATCTGAATGAACGATGGGTACACTTTCACCATTTGCTCATTGTTAAAAGTATAGCGCCTTCGTACCAAACCTATAAGTGTTGAAGCATAGCAATTAAGGTTTCCAAAAACATATTCGCCACGTTCCACAGGGCGTACGGTATATTGAAATGTGTTTCGGTTTTTTCCGGGAATACTAATCCTCCTGAAGAAATCCCTTTTCTGAAATTGTACAGGTAGCTCATCTATGATCGCTATTTCTGTTTTAAAGGGATAGGTATTTGTAAGTTGTATCCATACTTCATTTTCATCACTATTAGAAAACTTTTCGGGTAAAATACGCTCTCCTTTTAGACCATTGGAGCTGTAGAGCATACTTAATTCAAAAAGCATAAAAATGACAAGTCCCAAAATCAAAACCCATATAATTCCGTATAAGGCAGTAAACCAGTACGACACTAAAAATAGTACCGAAAAGGAAGCCAACACATAGAAAAAGCGTGGTGTGAAGTATAAAGATTTGATGAATTTGATCACTTAGCGGGGAATTTCTATGGATTGGGCAATAATATCTATAACGGTTTCCGGGGTCATCCCTTCCATTTCACGTTCCGGGGATAAAATAATGCGGTGGCGTAATACAGGAGCTAAAGATCGTTTTACATCGTCCGGGGTTACAAAGTCACGGCCGTTAATGGCTGCAAAGGCTTTTGAAGCATTCATAATGGACAAGGATGCACGTGGTGAACCTCCCAGATATAAGTGTTGGTGATTTCTGGTTTTATCTACGATTTGAGCTATGTAATTAAATATCTTATCCTCAATTAGAATATCTTGTACCTGTGACCGAAACTTTTTTAAAGCATCAGGTGTCAACACTCCTTCTATTTGATCTTGTGGAATGTCCGACTTACGGTCGTGGTGTGTCTTCAAGATGGTCACTTCATTTTCCAGGGTGGGATATCCCACTTTTATTTTAAAAAGAAAGCGGTCCAGTTGAGCTTCGGGGAGGGCATAGGTTCCTTCCTGCTCAATAGGGTTTTGTGTGGCGAGTACCATGAACGGGTATTCCATAGTATATTTATGGCCATCCATAGTGATCTGGCGTTCTTCCATCACTTCAAACAGAGCCGCCTGAGTTTTTGCCGGGGCCCGGTTGATCTCATCAATCAATACAATATTAGAGAAAATAGGGCCTTTTTTGAATTCGAATTCCGAAGTCTTCATATTCAATACAGAAGTACCCAACACATCACTCGGCATGAGGTCCGGTGTAAATTGAATACGGTTAAAATCTGTTTTCAAGGTTTTGGCAAATAATTTGGCGGTTATGGTCTTTGCAATACCGGGAACACCTTCGATTAGTACGTGCCCTTTTGCTAAAAGACTTACAATCAATAGCTCTATAAATTCATTTTGGCCAATAATTATTTTACCTAATTGCGACTTGATCGCATCGACTGCATTTTTTAATTCGTCTAATGGAATGCGGCTATTAAAATGTAGTTCTTCGTTTTGTGCTTCAGGATTTTCCATCGAGTTTATTTTTATATGTTGTAATTTCTCTATTGAGTTTTAATAATTCTTCTTGGCTGGTAGTATGTTGATGTTGTACTTTTTCTATAAAAGTAAACAGTTTTTTAGTGTCTTCTAGAGTATTCCCGCTTCTTGCGGCTACGGCTGTAAAAAAACGACTGTTACTGTGCTCTGTTGGGATACGTAATCGGGTACGGATAAACTCAAAGAACAAAGCGATCTGTTTTTTTGCAATTTCATGGCTGTCCCTTTTATCCAGGTACATTCCGGAAATGGTACGTGTGTATTCGTATGTTTTATTGGTAAGTGGCTTTATAACGGGAATACTTCGCTGTTTTCGCTTTCCTTCAAACAAAACAAATAAAAGAGTACCTGTTAGTACAAAATAATAGGCCCATTTAAGGTATTTATTATTTAAAAGAATATATAGGGGAGATATGTTAACACGTTTTCCGGCTTTGTAATGTTTATCCCAGAAGATCTCGTTTCCATTGTTTATATATGATAGTACATTTTGAGTATGGTTTACATTTTCTTCTGAAAGCAAAAAGTAATTCGAAAAAATTTCGGGTTGGTTGTGTATGTAAAAGGAACCATTACCTATGGGTGCTTTAATAAAATTGACCAAAGGCTTTGTAATTTCAAGTGTATCATTATAAGCTTGAGAAACTCCCAGAACAGTTTGTGAAAGGGTATCGATCTCACTGAAATAACGTACTAAAAAATCTCTTTTTATATGATACGGTTCTTTTGCTGCTAATTCTCTATTTTTCAGGTTCAGCATAGGCTCTGTCCCAATTCTGTTGGGAAGCCACGCATTTTCCATTTTCAGTTGGAGTGTATCTAATAAAGCTTTGCTGTGATAGTTAGCCGAAACAAAAACAGTATTACCTCTTTCCACCCAACGATACAAACGATCAAACTCAGATTCATCAAAAACAAGGTAATTATTTATAAAAAGATAGGTGCCGCTTAGGAGTGTATCTCTTAATTCTTCGAAAGGAGGTTGTGATATATCTAAGATCTTTTCCTTGAATTTATCTTTTAGGAGGTCATGTAACACATACGTGCCCAAGGGTATTTTATCTTCACTGCTATAACTTGGAAACCAATTTACGGGTTGGGGTTTTGTTGCTTCCAGATACACTAGTGCAGCTACCATGAGTAGCAGTCCGAATAACGCTATTTTCTGAAATTTAGTCAATTGCCTCTGGTATTTGATGTTCCAGCCTGTTGAAAGTACTTTGGGCTATGTTATAATCGGTTTCGGTAACAGCAAAACTCCCGTACCAGATATAGTCGTAGAGCGTTGTTACTTTTCTAAACTCACTGTTTATTTTTTCTGAAGTAATTTCGGTAATATAATCGGTGTTCGTCTTGTCAAACTCATATTCGATGATATGCGCGTTACTTAATTTTTTCAGGATCAATAAATAATAATACCGAACAGCCAGGCGGTAATCCTTACTCTCTAATGCTTTTTGAATGAGTTTCCTGATGTCTTGGGTTTTAATGATCTCTTCTTCTTCAGTAAAGAAGACATCCGGGGTTTCCTGCGACTTCAGGATCTTTGCTCCCGGATTTAGGCGATAGAATAACCAAATAACGAATATGATGATCCCAGCAATGATGAGATAGGGCATTGCTTTTACAATAAATAACCAGAAAGGGCTACTCGCATAGTCAGGAAGTAGCCATTCCCAGAATTTATACCATAGCCCGCTTAACCACCTTTTAAATTGTTCCCACCAATTGTCTTCATCAGGTTCAATTTCTGTATAGTCAAAAGCATCATCTTTTTTAAAATTTTCAACTTTTTCCTTGTTGAGATTCAAAGGGTCTATTTCACCATCTGTATCATATTGTACAATTTGTTCTTTGGAAACGGTAAGGGAATCCTGTGCTTTTGCTTCAGAAAAACAGAAAAGAAAGATTATTAAAAAGATCCCTTTGTACATATGTTTACTCTTCCCGGCCACCTATGGATTCTATGGTTTCCATGGTTCCGGTAAAGTTTTTCTTTTCGTTTAAGTTGTAATAAATAAGCGCTGTAGCAATTACAAGAATAGCTTGTAAAAGATATTGAGCAATGATGCCAATAGAGCTTAATGCCATATATACCCAGTCAAACATTTCGGCGGGGTCTGCCGAAACGGTTTCCGCTATGGCAAACCCTTTAATAAAAAAGTAGATATATTGTGGTACCTGGAAGATCATCAATATAACGTAATACAGAATTCCGATAACCAAAAAGGTGGCAAAAGTGATCCACCATTCATTTTTGATCAATTTAAAACTATAGCTAATACTGTCTGTTACATCCCGTTTTTCAAAAATATGTATGGAATACGTTAGTGCTAAGGGAACTGCTAAATAGATTCCGGGAATAAGGCATAAAACAAGCCCGAAACCTACCATCAATCCTACCAAAATACTTAGGCCTAAGAGGCTCCAAAAGTTTTGTCTTACTCCTGCTGTAACTTCTTCTTTAATGATATTCCCGTCATTTTTTACATAGGACCTTATGGAGTGTAGTACTGTACCATACAGTAATGCATAGTATACCATAGCCGAAATCATAAGCACTAACATTGCCAATAGGAATCCACCTGTAAAATCTTCTACGGAATTGGTAACTCCAAAACCGCCCATACCTCCAAAAACTGTTTGCATATAATACACATAGGCAAATACCAAGACCAGCAATGCCGGGCCGGCGATTCTAAAGATGAGTCCAAAAAGTTGCTTTCCATTGAGCCTTAAGAACTTGAAGGTATCGGTTAAAATACTTCCTAATTCACGTTGTTGTTTAAACTGTATTTTTTCGTTCATGTCGCTTTTTTAGTTTTATAGGATAGATAACGTAGTAGAACAGTATTAAATAAAGGGAACCGCTAATAATGAGAATGGCCAACCAGTCCGGCATTTCGGTATGGCGGGTTACAAAACCTTCCAGAAATCCGGCAATGATAAAGAACGGAATGGTACTCAATAAAATTTTGATACCATCCTTGGCCCCTTTTACAAAAGATTGCAGGCGCGTGTAAGTTCCCGGAAACAATATACTGTTTCCCAAAACCAATCCGGCACATCCTGCAATAATAATTACCGATATCTCTATGGTTCCATGAATCCAGATCGTGCGAGCAGATTCCCACAATAACCCCTGATCATAGAAGAAATATTGAAAGGAACCTAGCATAATGGCGTTTCGCATTAAAATATATAAGGTTCCCATACTTAAAAACATTCCAAAAGAGAATGCTAAAAGGGCAACTCTAATATTATTAATGGTAATTCCTAAAAACATATTCATTTCTCCCATCTCCTTATAAACTGCCATAGGATCTCCTTTTTCAATATTGTCCAGTGTCATATTCACATAACCATCTCCTAAAATAAGGCGGACAAAGTTGCCGTCTGTCGCAGCCGAATAGGCACCAATAGCAGAAAATAATACAAATGTGATAAAGGCTATTAACAATTGTTTATGGTATTGAGAAAAGAACAAGGGAAATTCCCGGGTGTAAAAGGTTATGAAACGGGAACGAGATTCTCTTTTGGTCTTGTATATCTTTTGGTGTGCCAGTACAGACAAACCATTTAAATAACGCAACGTATTGCTTTTTGGGTAAAAGGTCTGGGCATAACTTAAATGGTCTGTGATCTCAACATATAATGCACTAAGCTCGTCGGGATGTATTTGAACATTATTCCGTAGAACATTTTCAAATCTTAACCATTTATCTTTATTTTGTTTCGCAAAGGCAGCTTCGCGCATCGTACAGCAATTGTTTAGCCTCAAAGTAACAGATTTAATGGATAATTTTCAAATAGAAACTGCTCAAAATGTAAACATTGCTCAAAATGTGGCAGGAGTAGGTGACCGCATTCTGGCTTACCTTATAGATTCGATAATTATTGCTATTTATATTATTATCCTGATTTTTATTATAGGTGTGTTTGAATATCTGGAAGATGATATTCTTTTTATGATAGTTATGGCGATCAGCCTCCCGATATTTTTATATCACTTATTATGGGAAACCTTTTGGGACGGGCGTAGTCCGGGGAAAGCAGTTATGAAGCTCCGGGTGGTAAAACTAGATGGCTCCAAACCTGCTTTTTCAAACTTCTTTATACGATGGCTGCTACGTATTATAGATATTAGTTTCACGAGTGGAGCCCTGGCCTTGGTTACTATTTTATTTAACGGAAAAGGGCAAAGGCTGGGTGATATCGCAGCTACAACTACAGTTATTACAGAAAAGAAAACCATGAGTTTTGCACATACCCTTTTAATGGATATTCCGGAGGGGTATAAACCCCAATATCCACAGGTAACGGTATTCACCGACCATGAAATGCAGACAATTAAAAATGTTTTTACAGAAGCAAATTACAATGGCAACCACAATGTGATCCTGAAACTTTCAGACAGGGTTTCCAAAGTAATGGATATCACCATAGAAGAAACTCCTGTCAATTTTATTGATAAAGTAATTAAAGACTATAACTACTATACCCAGAACATGTGAGCCTTTTTTTGATCATAGATATTTTAGGAACCATTTCGTTCTCCATTTCGGGAGTGCTTACAGCACTTAAAAAACGTATGGACCTTTTTGGTATTTTCATCATTGCCTTTGTGACTGCAGTAGGGGGAGGGACACTTAGGGATGTTTTGATCGATGCGGATATAACGTGGATGCGAAACCTCACTTTTGTATATGTGATCATTGGTGCGGCCATTTTTGCGATCATTTTCAGAAAGAAGCTAGGTTATATCCGTAAATCATTATTCCTTTTTGATACTATTGGAATTGCATTATATACTGTTGTAGGGGTAGAGAAGGGTATTGCAGCCGGTTTTCCACCACTTATTTGTGTTGCTTTGGGAACAATGTCTGCTTGTTTTGGAGGTGTGATCCGGGATATATTGTGTAATGAAATTCCTATTATCTTTAGAAAGGAAATTTATGCAACCGCATGCATTATAGGAGGATTTGCCTACTTTTTATTGCTAAAGACCACTTTGGCAGAAGATTTTATCGTTATCATTTCCGGGTCTATTGTGATCACGATCAGATTGCTGGCGGTGTATTTTAAATTGTCACTTCCTTCTGTTTATAGTAAAAAAGAGCTTACCGAAGAATAGTATCATTTCTTTATCTTTACCATAACTTATTTTTAATGAATAATGATTAAAAATTTATGAAAACTCTGTACTTGGTAATTTTTTTATTTACGAATATTGCTGTGCATACCCAAATTGTAAATATACCTGATCAGAATTTTAAAAATACATTGGTAAACTACCCTATAGCTGATATTGATGGGGATGGGTTGTATAATGAATATGTAGACACTAATAATGATAATGAAATACAAGTGAGTGAAGCTGAAGCAGTTTTAGGCCTAAATGTTAGCTCTAGGAATATAAGATCTTTAGAGGGAATACAGAGTTTTTTAAATCTTGTCGTTTTAAACTGTAAAAGTAATCAGTTATCTAATCTAAATATAACACAAAACTTACAACTTACTTCGTTGTACTGTTCTTATAATCAACTATCTAGTCTTAATATATTACAAAATTTAAACCTTTTAAGAATACATTGTGAAAACAACCAATTAACTAGCTTGGATGTATCACAAAATTCTTACCTCATTGATTTATTTTGCAATTCAAATCAATTAGCTAGTTTGGATGTGGGTCAAAACTTAAACCTTGAAAGGTTATTCTGTTCTTATAATCAATTAACATACTTGGATGTGTCACAAAATAATAGTTTAATTGAATTATTATGTTATTCAAATGATTTAACTAATTTGATTACTGGGAGTTCTAGCCTCCAAATATTGTGGTGTGAATTTAATCAATTATCTATTTTGGATGTATCACAAAATATTAATCTTAGCAATTTGGGATGCTATAATAACGAATTAACAAATTTGGATTTATCCCAAAACTATAATCTTGAAAGAATTTTTTGTCATAATAATCAGTTAACTAGTTTAAATATTAAAAATGGCAATAATGATAACTTAGCAGCAATGTGGGCCCATGAAAACCCTAATTTAGAGTGTATAAATGTTGACGATGTATACTATGCAAATAGCCAATCATGTGATTTAGCTAATAATTTAGGTTGGTGTAAAGACTCTACAGCATTTTATAATGAAGAATGTATATTAGGGATGAATAATTATGATATTATAGATTTATATCTATTTCCTAATCCTATACAAGATACACTAAACATTTATGCTGATGGAAGTATAGAAAATATAAAAATATTCTCTATTCAAGGAAGTCTTATTAAAGAAGTTTCTAATATACCTATTGATGTCTCCCAGCTTCCTACAGGAATATATTTTGCTCACATAACTATTACTGATGGAATAATAAGTACTAAAAAGTTTATCAAGAAATAATAAAACTCACAAAAGAACAACCTCAGTAATATATACATTCTGCAATGGCCAGTCACCTTCATCTGCCGGAAGATTAGCGATCTTTTCCACAATGTTCATTCCTTTGGTCACCCTTCCAAAAATAGTGTAGTTCCCATTAAGGTGGCGAGTGGAAGTTTGAGGCCCTAAAAAAATGAAGAATTCAAAAGGCGCCGACTTCTTATCCGGATTTTCACGATACTCTTTTGCACCGCTTACAGTGCCATAGGTATGGTTTCGCCCGGTAATGATCTCGGCAGGTAGGAGGTAGTTTTTGCCTATTTTGTTCCGTTTTCTGGGAGTAGAGACATCGTCGCTATTACCTCCCTGAATAATAAAGTCTTTTACAATTCTGTGAAAATAGGTGCCGTCGAAATACTGTTGCTTTATCAGGTACACAAAATTGGCACGGTGCAAGGGAGTATCTTTATAAAGGTCAATGGTTATTTCTCCATGATTGGTGGTGATCTGTACTTTGGTTTCAGGGTTATTGGCTCCGTATTCGGTTAGAAAGGAAACCACATTCTCATTTGTGATCTTTGGGTAGCTGTTTTCTGAAGTTTCAGGTTTTTTTACTTCGGAAGTCTTTTTAACTACAATAGAATCTTTTTTTTGTGCGGTAATGGTTTCGGTTTTTACTTCGGAACCCTTTTTAGTATCTTCACAACTAATTAATAACCCCACAAGAGCAAACCCTAACCATAGTAAATACTTCATAAATGCAATTTCAATATTTTGAAAAACAGATTGTAAAAGTAACAAAATTGGAACTTCCGGGGGAAGCCACACAGTTAAAAATGGCTCCTATTGAGCGTTTATTGGAATTAAAAAAAGTAGCTAGAGAAAAACAAACGGCAAAAAAAGCCGGAGTAATGGCATTGTTCTATCCTTCTCAAAATTTTGAAACTCACTTAATATTAATACTTCGCAAGACCTATAAGGGAGTGCATTCTGCCCAGGTTGGTTTTCCCGGCGGAAAACTGGAACCGGGTGATGCTTCGTTGAAAGAAGCTGCTTTGAGAGAAACAGAAGAAGAAGTGGGTGTTCCTTCGCAAACGATTTCTGTTTTAAAGGAACTTACCGAAATTTACATTCCGCCAAGTAATTTCTTTGTACAGCCCTATTTGGGAATTACTTCAATACCTCCACAATTTATTCCACAGGAAAATGAAGTTGAAGCATTGATCGAAGTACCACTTACACATTTTATGGATGATAAGATATTGATTTCAAAAAAGTTGAGTACTTCTTATGCCACAAACATTGATGTACCAGCTTTTATGCTTAACGGGCACGTAGTTTGGGGTGCTACGGCAATGATGCTAAGTGAAGTGCGCGAATTACTCAAACAACTGCTCTAAAGGGGTATTTTTAGTATCTTTGCAGTTCGGTTATTTTTGAATAACACTTATTTTTTATCCTTAGAAAACAATTTATGGGGCTTTTTAAAAAGAATCCATTTGGGCATATATTATTTTTAAAACGTTGGTTGATTAGAATTTTAGGAGCGTTGACACATCGCCGGTTCAAAGGCTTTAACAAACTTGAAATTGAGGGAAGCGAAATTTTAAAAGGACTGCCGGATACCAATGTACTTTTTGTTTCAAATCATCAAACATATTTTGCAGATGTAGTTGCCATGTTTCATGTGTTCAACGCCAGTTTAAGTGGCCGGGAAGATAATATTAAGAATATTGGATATCTCTGGAACCCCAAACTCAATGTATATTTTGTTGCCGCAAGAGAAACCATGCAATCCGGATTACTGCCAAAAATTTTAGCTTATGCAGGGTCGGTAAGTATTGACAGGACATGGCGGTCTGAAGGGAAAGACGTGAACAGGCAGGTAAAGATGAGTGATGTAAGTAATATTTCCAAAGCATTGAATGATGGTTGGTTGATCACATTCCCGCAAGGTACTACCAAACCATGGAAGCCTATAAGGAGAGGAACGGCGCATATTATCAAACTAAATAAGCCTATTGTTGTCCCTATTGTCATAGACGGATTTAGAAGGTCTTTTGATAAGAAAGGATTGCGAATTAAAAAAAGAGGGATCCTGCAATCCATGGAAATTAAAAAACCATTGGAAATTGATTACGAAAATGAAAAGGTAGAGGATATTGTGAAAAAACTTGAGTATGCAATAGAACAGCACCCTTCATTTCTAAAAGTGATCCCTAAGGAAGAGATCTTAAGCGAAGAAGAATTAAATAAACAACGCCAATGGCGCTACTGATGATCATACTTCTATCTTCTTTAATTCTTTATAATTTCTTTTCAGCCTTCTCAACAGGATACCATAGATCAAACGATAGAAAATGAGCAATAATCCTATCATTATAACACCTCCAATAACTTGACTTAAGAAAAAGACGGAAGTAAATTTTTCAGGAGGTATCGCTGCATACCCTTCAAAATTTTCCTGCATTAACACATATAATTTCTCTTTTTTGGTGTAGTAATAAAGGTTCACTCCAATAAGTAATAATATAGCGGCTCCTACATTGTATATTACAAAGTATTTAACTGTTCTGCGGGTCCTCAAAATATTACCCATAAGGCCTTTAATAGAATCAGTTACTTTAATAGTGCGATAATTTTTATAAAAAAGGAATATAAATACAGCAAAAACTGCATAGTTTACAATATTGACAATTAAAAAGGTTGTTTTTAAACCAATTCCATTATTAATTTCTTTGCTTGATTCAGGTACTAAAAAGGCCAAAATGGTCCATAAGGCGATCTCGGCAATACTTATAAAAAAGATCCACTTCACAATAGAAGACGATTTTTTTAACAGCATACTGTAGATTTCCTGATACGACAATTTGGGGAGATCCTGTTCCCTCTCTTGCCATTGTTTTTTTAATAATTCTAGCTCATCCATAGGGATTACGGATTTAATATTGTTCGTAATTTTTCTTTAATTCTGTTCATCTTTACACGTGCATTCACTTCTGTAATACCTAGCGTTTGAGAAATCTCCTTATAGTTTTTGTCTTCCAGATATAAGAAGACTAACGCTTTGTCGATATCATTTAAATTCTTTACAGCGTTATACATTAATTTTAACTGCTCTTCTACCGTATCATCGTAAGTTTCCGCTGTAATTTTAAAACTTACACCTTCAAAATCCTGCGTTTTTATGGAACGCTTGGATTTTCTGTACAAGGTAATAGCAGTATTTAAAGCGACCCGATACATCCAGGTACTAAATTTTGAATCCCCTCTAAATTTTGGAAATGCCCGCCATAATTGGATGGTAATTTCCTGGAATAAATCATTGTGCGAATCGCTATCATTAGTGTACAATCTGCAAATTTTGTGCACAATGTTTTGATTTTCTTCCAGTTGGGTTACAAAACTATGTTCCAGTTCTTTGGTCAATGGTCTTTTGTTGGTTACTGCATTAGTGTTACGACGATCTTCTTTGTTACAAAATTCTTAAAAATTAAAGAAACTATAGCCAATTATTGGTACAAATAGTACCTTTGTATTATAATAAAAACTTCATGAACATTCCCGAAACCCGGTTACCTCGTATTGTTGTTATTGGCGGTGGTTTTGCAGGTATTTCACTTATCAGGCAACTTAGAAAAGCAAATGTACAAATTGTACTCTTCGATAAGCATAATTACCATACATTTCAACCTTTATTGTATCAAGTTTCAACGGCAGGATTAGAGCCGGATTCCATTGCGTATCCCCTTCGGAAAATATTTAGGAAGAATAAAAATTTTCATTTTCGGCTAGCCGAAGTAAATTACATAAATACTGAAGAAAAAAAGATTGAAACCTCAATTGGAAGCCTGTCTTTTGATTATTTGGTAATTGCTACCGGAACACGAACCAATTTCTTTGGTAATGCTGCTATTGAAGCCAATAGTATGCCTATGAAAACTGTTCCGCAGGCATTGAATATTCGAAGCCTTGTTCTGCAAAATATTGAGGCTGCAGATATTGCCGATGAGGCCGATAAACAAAAGCAGCTACTAAACTTTGTAATTGCCGGAGCAGGCCCTACCGGAGTTGAATTGGCAGGGGCTTTGGCAGAGTTTAGAAAAGGTATTCTCGAAAATGACTATCCTAACCTTGAAGAAGAAGATATGTGTGTTCATCTTATTGAAGGAGGTGACAGGGTTTTAGGGCCCATGAGCCGCCAATCTTCAATGAGAGCATTACATTCCTTACAAAAACTTGGAGTTAAAGTACATTTAAATACATTGGTAACGGATTATGACGGTGAAACGGTAAGAACTTCAGATCAAAAAGAATTTAAAGCAGCTACCTTTATATGGACTGCGGGCGTTACCGGAGCTCCGGTGAAGGGAATTGGAGGAAAAGGACTGTTGGAAAAGATCAATCGGTATAAGGTGGACCACTTCAATAGAATTGAAGGCCATGAAAACATTTTTGCTTTGGGAGATATTGCATTAATGGAAACCTTAGATTACCCGAAGGGCCACCCACAGGTGGCACAACCGGCTATACAACAAGGGAAACGCCTGGGTAAAAACCTGAAACGAATGTTTTCGGGGAAAGAGATGCTACCCTTCAAATATTTCGATAAGGGAACCATGGCAACGATTGGTAGAAATAAGGCTGTTGTAGACTTAAAAAGGTGGCGTTTTGGCGGTGCTTTTGCGTGGTTCCTTTGGATGTTTGTCCATCTTTGGTTCCTAGTAGGCTTTCGAAACAGAGTGGTTACATTTTTTAACTGGACCTATAACTATATAAATTACGACCGGGCTGCCCGACTCATTATTAGGCCTTTTAAGAATAACCGAAAATAGATCATTCGATCTTTACACGTAAAGGCCCTCCATTGGTTACCCAACTACCGCCAATTTCATCAATATTGATGTCAAGTTCATCACTGGTGTCTATACTCTTGATATTGACTTTTACCTCATCGTAAGTATCAACACTTTTTAGGTTTACGTTAAGCTCATCGTAGGTGTTAATGTCCACAATACGAACATCCATAGTACTATTTTCATTTAAGGGGACCAACCTGTATTCTGTTGAAGCTTCGGTAGTATTTTTATTTTCTGAAGCATATACGGACGGAACGATATTAAATTCTTTAACGAGGTTAATTGTAAGGCAAACTGCAATGATTGTTAGGATGGTTTTGGTGTAGCGATCTGTTTTCATAAGAATAGTATTAAAGTTTTCGGTTGTAAAACTATCAAATATCATTCCTATTGTAGGTAACTAATTCTATTTCATTGACCTTACCTCTTAATTTTTCTTTACCAACATCCTGCATTGTGACCCCTTCAGGAAGTTTATAAGCGACAGCTGCAAATTCTTTTGAAGCCAGGATCTCCACATTCATTTCATTGCACTTGGCCTGAATACGGGAAGTAGTATTCAATACATCACCGGAAAATGCAATTTCCCTTTTTATTCGTCCCAGTTCACCAACCATTACCGAACCAAAATGATAGCCTACCTTAAAATGGGGAAAAGCATTATAAGAATTTAAAAAGTAGGACTGTCTTTTTTTAAGAAGATCCTTCATTTTATAGAAACAATGAATAGCATTTCCATTGTCCAATCCTTTTTTAACTTTCCATGAAACTACAATTTCATCGCCTACGTATTGATATATTTCCCCTCGCGTTTGCAAAATGGCCGGGGCTATGTACTTAAAGAAATCCTTCAGAAAATTAAAATACTTCTCTTCTCCCAGGACTTCGGCGATTCCTGTCGCGTTCTTAATATCTGCAAACATAAAAATACGGCGTTCCTTTTTTGGCCTGAAATATCTTCCTCTAAGGTAATCAGGAAAAACGCCGGGGCCATATTTGTCATTTACCATTAATACAATAAGAGTGGCAAGTACAATAATGAGCCAAACAATATAATTCTTTAAGAAAATTGCCTTTCCGAAGAAAAATAATAGCTCTTCGATCACCTCGTGATGGAACATAGGTAGTTCCATTTCCTGGCTATTTATATACAAGCTCCCAATTGAACCTACAAATAGCGCTACTATAGTATATACAACTATTATTAAAAGTAGCGCTTTCCAGATGGCATATTTCCGCAACCAATACTCCATAAGGTTTACGGTAAATAGCCCTCCGATCACCGAGGCACATATATTTACAATTAAATACGCTGTAAAAGAAGATTTGAAATCATAATCCGAAGTAAGGGCATTGTGACTTATTAGTGTAATATAATCGTAAAAGAAAATAAAATTAGAAATAGCTCCCCAGGCAATAAATATCCAAAGCGCACGCCGGGCATAAAATAAGAACCGCCTGTCCCTTACCAATTTCATGTAGTGTTAGCAGTTTTTATATTTGTCATATAAACCACTTCCATTTAGTATCATAGGTATTATTTTTTCTAATCTGGACTCTTTGGTAGCTTCTCTTTTCGCTTCGGAAATGTATTCTGAATATTCTCTTTGTTTTCCGGGTGTCAGGCTATTAAAAGCCTCTGCGAATTTGGCATCATTACTTAAAGCTTTTTTAAGCAATGGAGGAGCGGCTATTTCTTTTTTCCGAACAGGTTTTATCTCTTTTCCGGCAATACAATTCTCTATTGCCTCCTGTATATATTGCAAAACAATCTTAGGATCAATATTATCTGTTTGCTTAAAACGCCATTGCCTTAAAGCTTTGGTAACACCTTCCTGTGCATTGATCAGCTTTTTATGACCATCTTTTAAAAATACTCCCTGGTGAAACCAGATAGCGTAATGATTTTTAAAAGCTGCCATTCCAGCTACTAACTTTCCATTTAAGGTATAAGTAGGAGCACCCCATTTTACTTCTTCTTTTAATTCGGTTTGTTGAAAGATATCCCGTAGCATTTTAAGTTGTGATTTCCATTGAGAATGCTTCTCAATATACGTGTCGATTTTTTGAGAGTCTGTCATTGTTATTGATTTTATAAATTGAAGAACAGGTATCTTTTTATAGATTGAATAATTGCATTAAAGATACCTTATTTTATTTGTTTTTGTTTTTTTGACAATTCACTCCTTTAAAATTACAGTTCGGTTTTATTTTTTCTGAAAAGAAGTTATCTCGTAACACTTTTGCACCGTAAAAACTAAACCAACGGTACTTATGAAAACATCAAAAACACAATTAGCTTTAGTTACATTTATGACAATATTGGGAAGTATGCTACCTTTTACTGCTTTTTGCCAGACAATTATTTCGGGAAAAGTAACTGAAAACAATGGAACTCCTATCCTTGGAGCCAACGTGTATTTGGAAGGTACTTACGATGGAGTTTCTACAGATGGTGATGGAAACTTCTCTTTTGAAACCACCGAAACAGGGACTCAGACCCTTGTGGTCTCATTTCTTTCTTTTGAAACCTTTATGATGGCGGCAGACGTATCCCAAATGCAGGGTCTCGTTATAAAACTGCGAGAGGACGTAAACTCACTGGATACGGTAGTGATCTCTGCCGGAACCTTTGAAGCCAGTGATAATAGCAAGGTTTCGGTACTAAAACCCCTGGATGTGGTTACTACCGCGAGTGCGTTAGGGGATTTTGTAGGGGCCTTACAAACCCTTCCCGGCACAACAACCGTATCTGAAGACGGACGACTTTTTGTTCGTGGAGGTGATGCGGGAGAAACACAGATATTTATTGACGGAATTCGCGTTTTTTCTCCATATACACCTTCTACTAATAATATACCTACCCGAGGGCGTTACAGCCCCTTTTTGTTTGACGGAATCACATTTTCTACCGGAGGTTATTCCGCAGAATACGGACAAGCACTATCATCGGTTTTACTGCTCAACACAATTGATGAGCCTGACCAGGAAAAAACAGATATAGGTATTATGAGTGTTGGCGGTGCATTGGGAAACACTCAAAAATGGAATAAAGGGTCTTTAAGTGTAAATGCGACATACATCAATTTAGCTCCATATATTGCTGTGTTTCCTGATAGAAACGATTGGGAAAAACCTTTTGAAGCTTATGCAGGTGAAGCGGTTTACAGGCACAAATTTGAAAATGGTTTGTTTAAAATGTATGCAGCTTTTGATGCAACCGATTTTGAACTGACACAAGAAGATATTGACCTTCCCGAGGGATTGGATTTTAAACTGAAGAATAATAACTTCTATACCAATGCCAGTTATAGCGGTACTTTGGGAGACAGCTGGAAGCTATTGGGAGGAGGAAGCTTTACCGTTTCAAAGACGGATCTCGGGATTATTGACAGTAAGATCAAGGATATGGAGAACTCGGCACATTTTAAACTGAAATTTCGTAAACGTTTTAGTAACCGTGTAAAATTAAGCTTTGGAGCAGAACAATTTATAACCGATTTCAATGAAGACTTTAACAATGAGTCTGTATTTGAAAACTATGGTTTTCAGAACAATATCACAGCAGCCTTTGCCGAGACCGATGTGATCTTTTCGAAGAAATTTGCTGTAAAACTGGGGCTTCGAGGTGAGTATAGTGAACTATTTGACGAGCTAACTGCCTCACCAAGGATTTCGGTAGCTTATAAAACCGGGAAGAACAGTCAGCTATCACTTGCATATGGAGATTTCTTTCAGCAACCTAACAGCGAGGCTTTAAAGTTTGACAATAATTTAAAAGCACAGAATACACAGCACTATATTTTAAACTATCAGTATACTGCAAATAACCGCATTTTTAGAGCTGAAGCCTATCGGAAAGAATACAATGACCTGTTGCTATTTGATACGGAATTTGCAAATATTGACAGCAACTTTAGTAATGACGGAGACGGATATGCGCAAGGAATAGATATTTTTTGGAGAGATAATGAAAGTATAAAAAATGTGGATTATTGGATAAGCTATTCATTTTTAGATACGGAGCGTAAATACCAAAATTTCCCTGTAGCGGCAACCCCTTCTTTTGCAAACACTCATAATCTTTCGGTAGTTGGAAAATTCTGGATCGAAGATTGGAAAAGCCAGATAGGGTTTAGTCACCAATACGGTAGCGGGCGCACGTATACAAATCCAAATGAGCCCGGTTTTCTCCAGGAAAAAACCAAAAGCTATAATAGTACCAGCTTTAATTGGGCATATTTAATTTCACAACAGAAGATCTTATACTTTTCAGTAAATAACGCATTTGCTTTTAAAAATATAAACGGATATCAATATGCAAGTGTACCGGATGCCAATGGAAATTTTAACCGTAGAGCGTTAAGACCGGCTGCAGACCAATTCTTTTTTATTGGATTCTTTTGGACCATTAGTGATGACGGTACCGACAATCAATTGGATAAATTGTAATAGCCGGAAGCTAGGAGCCCGAAGCCTGAATTTATGGGCGCTATCTAACTTCCAACCTCTAACTCCTAGCTTCCAGCTTTTAACTAAAACAACAACTCATCCTTAAAAATCTACAATTGGGTAATTCACTTTTTAATCAGAGGCTTTTCTGAAAGATATTTGCTCTGTAATTTAAAATAAACAATCATGCAAACTGTACTCACTTATTTAACACTACTTTTTACAACTGTCTTTTTACAAGCACAAAATACCATTGAAGTAACTATGACAGGTTTCGACAATAACAAAGGCTCTGTACAAGTAGGGCTTTATGATAAGGAAAGCAATTTTCTGGATAAGGAATATAAGACAATAGCTTCAAAAATTGAGGGAGGAACTGCTACCGTTACTTTTACTGAAGTTCCGGATGGAGTATACGCCATTTCATGCTACCATGATGAAGACAGCAATGGTAAGCTGAATATGTTCATGGGAATGATTCCCAGAGAGCCCTACGGAACTTCAAATAATGCTCCGTCTAATTTTGGACCTCCCAAGTGGGAAGACGCCAAGTTTGAAGTAAAAGAAGGCGAAAAAGTAAGCTTCAAGATCAAACTTTAACCAACACTATTAATCACAAATAACTAATTTAGAAATCATGAAAAAATTAACATTACTCATCATTGCGCTTGTATCTTTTACCGGTTTTAGCCAAAGTAAATATGAAGATGGAATGCGCAAAGCTTTTGAGCTTTGGAAAGCTGAGAAACATTGGGAAGCAGCCAATCTATTTGAACGAATCGCAGCTGCAGACCCGGAAAACTGGTTACCTCCGTATTACATTGCACAGATCAATGTAGTCTATAGTTTTGGAGAAAAAGATGAAACCAAGCTTACGGCCCAGCTCGGCAAAGCAAAAGAGTACATTAATGCTGCTAAAGCAATCTCAAAAGATAATGCGGAAATTCTGGTTTTAGATGCATTATGGCATACAGCGTGGGTAGCATATGATGGCCAGCAATACGGAATGAAATACTCTCCTAAGGTGGCTCAGTTATACCAGCAGGCGCTTCAGTTAGCACCGGATAATCCGCATGTGGTATTTGGAAAAGCAGAATGGGATATGGGTTCTGCACAATTCTTTGGACAACCACTGGATCCATATTGTAAAGACATACAAAGAGCGATAGAACTTTTTAGTACCTTTAAACCAGAGAGCGAATTTCATCCAAGTTATGGGGAAAGTCGTGCAAAATCACTATCGGAAAAAACATGTAAATAAGAAATGAGGTTATTCATTAGAGAACTTGGTAAAGCTTTTTTTGTTGGTATACTCATCTTCATAGTAATTGGAATCATTCAATACCTTAATGGAGTACGATACACCGACGCAAGAGAACTGCTTATACATTTTGGGTACAATCAACTATATTCAATTGTACTCTATATGGCTAACGCTCTCTATATAATATATCTTTTAAGACGTTATAAGGGAAAGCTCTTTAAGATCAATAACCTTTCCAAAGGAATTCTGGGAGCGATCATAATTACAATAGCCTGCTTGTTCTTCCTACGGTTTTTCAAGGAAGTAATCATAGACGGAGAAACGCTATCTGAGTTTATTTCGGGAGAAAAGATACAGTATTACTATATCTCCTTTATAATTTCGGCAGTAGTAACAGCTATTTTTTATGCCTTTTACTATTACAGGTACACGCAGGAGCGAAGAGTGAAAGAGCAAAAGATCATTGCAGGTACCGCATCTGCAAAATTTGATGCGTTAAAGAACCAATTGGACCCACACTTTTTGTTTAACAGCCTGAATGTACTTACCAGCTTAATTGAAGAAAACCCTGACGCCGCTACAAAATTTACCACGACACTCTCAAAAGTGTACCGGTATGTTTTGGAACAAAAAAATAAAGAGTTAGTGACAGTTGCCGAAGAGCTAAAGTTCGCTCAATTGTATATGTCACTCATTAAAATGCGCTTTGAAGACAGTATTGTTTTTACCATTTCCGAAAACATTTCCAATACCGAAGCCAAAGTAGTCCCGCTGGCACTTCAGCTATTGCTGGAAAACGCAGTGAAACATAATCAGGTTACTCCTTCAAAGAAGTTACACATCACCATTTTTGAAGAAGATGGTAACCTGGTAATAAAGAATAATGTACAACCTAAACAAGTAGTAAAAGAGAGTAGTGGAGTAGGATTATTGAACATTAGACAACGGTATTATTTGTTAACAGATAGGCCGGTAACAATTCAACAAAGCGAAAAAGAATTTAGCATTACCATACCAATGCTCACAAAAGAAACAAGAGTTATGCAAACACAAGAAACCTATATATCAGAAAAAAAATACGAACGAGCAAAAAAACAGGTGGAAGAATTAAAAAGCTTTTACATTCATTTTGCCATTTACTTGATCATGGTACCTGTATTCATCTATTTAAATTACAGGTCAACAAGTTTTCCATGGGCTATTTTTCCTATTGCCGGATGGGGATTTGGAGTAATTGGACATGCCATGGAAGTTTTCGGTTACAACCCCTTTTTAGGTAAAGACTGGGAAGAAAGAAAACTAAAGGAATTAATGGATAAAGACGATTTTAAAGATATTTAACAATGAGAGACTTTAATAAAGAAAGCAAATATTTGCGAGCCAAAGAGCGTGTAGCTTGTATCAAAAAGTTTTACACTAGTTTGATGTTCTATGTCATTTTTATTGGTTTTTTGGCTGCTTTGAATTACTATACCAATGAATTGCGTTACCCCTGGTTTCTATGGGCAGCCTTTGGATGGGGAATAGGAATTGTCATTCAGGCATTTAAAACCTTTAGATGGCTTCCTTATATGGATAAGGATTGGGAAGAACGCAAGATCAAAGAGTTTATGGAAAAAGATAATGATGAACCGTCGGGCAACCGTTGGAGTTAAAACAATTTATTATGGAAGATCAGGAAAAAAGAAAATACGAACGTGCCAAGAAGAGAATAAAAGAGATAAAGGGGTTTTACTCACATTTAACAGTTTATCTGATAATAAACACACTATTGATATTATTCCGTATTGGATTATTTCAGAATGGGATTTTTGGTATGAGAGACCCAAGTTGGAGCCTGTTCATTACTCCTTTCTTTTGGGGGATTGGTTTAGCATTTCACGGATTGTACGTTTTTCAATATAAATTTGGTTTCTTCAGGAACTGGGAAGAACGTAAGATCAAGGAATATATGGAAAAAGAAGAAGAAGAGATAAAGCGAAACAACAGATGGTCATGAAGCAGGATGGTATGAACGTACTTATCATTGAAGATGAAAAACCTTCTGCCAGGAGGTTGCAACGTATGCTGGAAAAATTAGATGTTACTACAAACCGGATGCTTCATAGTGTTAGCGAAGCAATAGACTGGTTTTCAAATAATGAACACCCGGATCTTATTTTTTTGGACATTCAGCTTAGTGACGGGCTCTCTTTCGAAATATTTGATACTGTAGAAGTGAAAAGTTCTATCATTTTTACTACTGCCTTCGACGAGTATGCACTTCAGGCTTTTAAGCTAAACAGTATCGATTATTTACTGAAACCTATAGATGAAGAGGAATTGGAGATAGCAGTAAAAAAATATTGTGAGTTAAAACCACAGTCACAGAACCTGCAGCTCAACTTTGAAGATATTAGAAAACTACTTGTTAACCCGGTAGAGCGTGAATACAAAAAACGTTTCACAACAAAAATAGGCCAGCATATTAAAATGATACCGGTAGATGAAATTGAGTGTTTTTATTCCGAAAACAAAGGAACGTATGCACATACTATTGGAGGAAGAGATTATTTGCTGGACACCACTTTGGAACAGCTTGAAGAAGAGCTGGAACCACAAACCTTTTTCCGCATCAACAGAAAGTTCTATGTGAACATCAATGCTATAAATGATATCATCTCTTATACCAATTCACGTTTACAATTGAAACTTAAAAGCTATAAGGAACAGGAAGTGATTGTGGCGCGTGAACGCGTTAAGGACTTTAAAGTTTGGCTGGAATAGTATTACTTCCCTTTATCTATTTTGTTTTCATTAAATGCTGAAGGCAATAGTTTTGGAATGAATTTTACCAATAAGGGCAGTAAAATAGTACCTCCCGGAAGCAAGAAAATAGTAAGTGACGGTATTGTTTTACATATATCCAACAATTGCTCTTTTACCTTGTTCTTTTCATCTTTACTTAGGTCCCGAAGTGTGGATTGTGATAATAAGAGCAACAATTCTCCACTTTCTTCCAATTCTTTTATCAATCTGTTCTTGTTCCGTAGGACAAGTAGCTTTACTGTAGCCGAAGATTGTTTGTAAAACAATTTTACAGGATTGGAATACTCAAAAAGTTTAATGGTTTCCGTATGTTTTTCAGAAAAATTGCTGAGACTGGTGAGGCTTTCGGTAAGGTCATTTTCAGATAAAGGAAGAAAATGAGTTAACCGTTGCAAAAATTGAAATTCTGCCATATCCATTTGATGGTCGTCCCATACCGCAATGGTACAAATGTCCAATATATATTTTTTTCCCAGATGACTTTGGTTGTGAAGTAGTGTTAAGCTTTCTAATACAATCTCTTCGTCATTGGTAGTGTCTATTAAATATTCTGAAGAGGACTCAAACAATTCAATAAGCAAGTGGTCGTATTTATTTTTCTTCTTTTTTGCCTTTAATGCCAGAAAACAGGAAGTAATTACGATACTCTCCATCTCTTTTGCATACTTTTTTATGTTTCTGCGATTAGATAACCACCTGGTAAAAACAATTACATCAATATATAGAAGAGCATAGGTAAGTAGTGATGCATTATTTTTCTTGAGGCTGGAGTTGGTCTCCTGTAATCGTGCAGACAATATATTTTCCAGCTCTTGCGTTGGATTATGCGAAAGGGATAACTTTTTTAGAAAGGTTGTTTTTCCTTTTTCTATTTTTTTATAGAACTCGTTTATAGATTTAATGGCTTCCTCAAAATCTGCCGAGCGGTTGTATTGAAAGTAGCTGTAAAGTAAGGCATGAAAAAGATTAATCTTTGTAAATTCTTCTTTGGTAAGCTTTAAGGTGCTTATGGATTCGTCCAAAACTGCATCTACGGAAACACCATAGATAAAGCCGGTCTTCTTTAAGGCTTCATAAAAACTGGTGTCATTTTTAAAGTGGTCGATGAGTTTAGTTTTCTCAAAACCATTTAAAAATTTTGGGATCCAATCGGTAGCAGAAGGGTTCATTAGATTTGGTAACTTTGTATCGGTTTTTTAATTGTAAATTTGTATTAACAAAAAATTAGCTGTTTTTAAAAAATCAACCTAGTATTTTCGTCATTAATGAATATGAACAAGTAAAATTAATTAATTAAAAGAACTTCAATTATGAAAAAAACAAAACTTTTTGTAGCAATTGGAGGCTTAGGTTTAGCCATGCTCTCTGTGTTTTTAATTGCTGCAGATCACATTGATGCGCCAGATATCGTCGGTACTACTACCGACATAGCAGATTTCTATGCGTTTGAAGGTGATGACCCCAATAAAACCGTATTCATTGCAACCATGCAGGGCCTTTTAACTCCGGGCACTGTTACCGATAATGCACAATTTGACGAAGACGTATTGGTAGAATTCAATATTGATAATACTGGGGATTTTGTTGAAGATCTTGTAATACAAGCTATTAAGAGAGGAGATTCGATGTACTTTTTTGGACCTGTTGCACCTACAGAGACCGGATTAAGTAGTGTTGTGGAAACTTCTATAGGAAATAACAGTGTAAAAATATCTACAAGTGAAGATGTACAAACAATTAGCAACGATGGGATGACCTTCTTTGCAGGTCCCCGAAGAGATGCTTTTTATTTTGACTTTAATCGTTTTAACCAGGTAGCATCAGGTGTTGTGGCACCGGAAGGCTTTTTACCTCCGGGAGAAGCGCAAGACTTTTTTGTAGACCTCAATGTACTTGCTATTGTGGTTGAGGTTCCAAATTCTATGTTGGGAACTGCACCTCCGCATGTAGGTGAGACGGTTGGGATCAATGGCCTGCCTCCGGCATATAATGTATGGGTTTCAGCAAAAAGAAAGCAATAATCAATCTCTAAAAAATGAAAAAAATGACAACATATAAATTAAGAATATTATGTATTGCTATCTGCACTTCACTTTTGTTCGTGCAATGTGTTGATGACGATGATAACGGAAATGTGATCGAACAAATATCTTGCGATGATGGAATACAGAATGGAGATGAAGATGGAGTAGATTGCGGTGGTACCGCTTGTGATCCGTGTCTTTCGGATATTGATTTTAGTGGAACCTATGTCCAGGAAGATATTATGGGAAGGCCGGGTATAAATACAGTGTTTAGTGGAAGCGATGATGTAAAGAACAATTTCAATACAAGCATCGTTTCAGACCGTGCATCTTTCCAGGCTACTTTTGAAACCACATTGGAAACCTATCATGATGTATATGCCGAAGCTTTGGGAGTGGACCCTGCAACGCTGGATTACGAAACCAATATCTTAGGTTTGGATGCCCCTACTTTTACAACTGTATTGGCACAGTTTGATGCTTTACAAGTAGCTCCGGATGGTACAACTACATATTATGACGGAACTAATGTATTGACAGGAAGAAACCTGGCAGACGATGTAATTGACATTTCACTAACTCTTATGTTTGGGGGAACTACCGGAACCCGTTTTGACGGAAATAATGGCACACCACAGCTGACCAGTGATGGAGTAGATTCCGGTGACCGGGACTTTACATTACCATTTCCATATCTGGAAACACCTAATCCACCTATCCAATAATATAATTGAAAAGGGCAAGAAATTGCCCTTTTCCTTTTTTATACTGAATACGTATGAAGCCATTGTTTCTATTTTTGGTGACCCTGATTTGTTTTTCCTGCAAAAAGCAGGGGTACATACAGATTACTAATGCGCAGGATTACAATAGTTTTTTACATACTTCGAATAGGGAACGTTATACAACCGCACTTTCAGAAAAGGACTTTTGGAGCCGTCGTATGAAACCGGATAGTTCAGGAGTAGGGGAGCTAGGCCCCCTTGCAGCTGCTTATAACACCCTTTTTGAAACTACAGGAGCTATGGAATACCTTAAAAAGGCGGAAAGCTTATATAAAAAAGGAATAGAGATCTCTGCCAACAATAAAGATAGTTATGTACGGGCCTTAGCGAGAACATACATAGCGCAGCACCGTTTTAAGGAAGCCAGGGTTATTCTGGAAGAGAGCTACACCGGAATTTCCAATAAACATGCAACAGAAATGATGTTGTTTGATGTTTATATGGAACTTGGAGATTATGAAAAAGCAGACAGCTTCCTGGGAAAGATAAAGAATAACAATGACTATAATTATTTGATTCGTTTAGCAAAGTGGAGCGACCACAAAGGGGACCTTGATTCGGCAATAAAATATATGGAAAAGGCAAGGGCAACTGCAGAATCAAGTGGCAACAAAACCCTGAAGGTATGGACCTATAGTAATTTAGGAGATTTCTACGGACATGCAGGAAACATCAATAATGCTTACCAACAGTATCTAAAAACACTGGAAATAGAACCTGATAATCCGTATGCTAAAAAAGGGATTGCTTGGATCGTTTATGCTGCTGAAAAGAATACAGCCGAAGCGAACAGAATCCTGGACTCTGTGATGATACACCACAAAACACCTGATTATTATCTACTGAAAGCGGAAATGGCAGATTATGACAAGGACCCTTTGGCGGCTACGTTGTATACCAATAAATTCATTGCTGCTGCGGAAGCTTCTGCCTATGGATACATGTACAATATACACCTTATTGAAGCCTATGCCGAAACCGACCCTGAAAAAGCACTTTTGCTTGCTGAAAAAGAAGTAAGAAACCGTGCAACTCCCGAAACCTATCATTTGCTGGCTTACACACAGTTAAAATCAGGAAAGAAAACCGAAGCATTGCAAACCATTGAAACCTATGTAGTAGGGAAAACATTTGAACCTATGGCACAATACCATACAGCATTGGTATATATAGCGAATGGAATGGATAAAGAAGTAGTGTCCCTTAAAAAAGAACTGATAGATGCTTCATTTGAATTAGGGCCCTCCTTGACGGAAAAAATAAAAAAACTATAATTCTTTCAAAATTTTCACCCTTTTCAAACCCCTATCTTTATTGAGGATAGCAGCAGTTTAAAAATTTAATGGACTTTTAAGATTATTTTGGTAGGGTTTTTGTCTATGTACTTGTATACTTTATAGATGTTGTTTTAGTGAAACATAAAGTAAACATTAATACTCCTTAATGTCCCTAAAAAGAAACACTAAATGTACACCTAATTCAAAAGTCTGTCTCCGGGAAAAATTCCTGGGGGCGGACTTTTTGCTTTCTCATTTTTTCTTCCCGATCAATAAGAGAGAATCTTCCTCCTCAAATTCTTTATAAAGGTCAATCACCAGAACTTCAAAATAGTTTTTAAAGATGTCATTTAGAGCAGTTTTAGAATGATAATTAACAAACATACCTTTGAATATTTCCGAACCTTCACCTCTCCAAAAAGAATGGCAAATAATACCGTTAGAATTCAAGATATCGTATTGTCTTTTTACGGAAGTTTTGAGTTCTTCATCCGTTAGATGGTGCAATACCTTATTTGAATAGATTCCATCAAACCTTTTATCGGTTTCTAAAGTGACGGCATCCAGTTCAAAAAATTCTCCATCCGGATTGTTAGTATTCAAATGATCCAGAAACTCAGTTGAATTATCCGAACCCGTAACTGTATAAGTCTCCTTTAAGATGTTCCAATCTGTTCCGGGGCCCGAACCAATTTCAAGTAATACCGCATTGAAAGTTAAGTACTCTTTGAGCTTTTCAATTAATTCTTTGCCATTAACATCTTTTGCTAAATTGATATATTCTTCAACAGATTCTTTTGTCTTATAATACTCACTCATTCTTTATTCTTTTTGATGCCTATCAAGTATAATATAACGCTCGGCCCTGATTTTATTTTACCTGTTTCCCAATTAAAGTTTTCTGTATGTTCCAGACTTTCTATAAGTGTATTCATTTCTTTCACCGAATAGGTCCTTAGAGAAGAGACCATTCCATCCCACCAAACAAATAGCGGAATTATAGGGATGAGGTATGTGAAAATAATTCGCCCAATTTTAAAAGGTCGAATAAAAGGAGTTGTAAAGAGAACGGTTAAAGGAGAAAAGAACATAGCGATTAAACTAGGAATGCTTCTTTCCTGTGCTTCAAAAATGCCTATGGGAGCACCAGAATCTACTGCATTCTGTAAAATTTGTTTTGCATCTGCCGGTTTAAAGTGATGAAAAGATAAAAACATCGTTCTAAACCCTGTCAATTCCTTAGGAACATTTTTCGCATCAACCGGCCTTTCTATGAATTCAAAATTATTTGATTGCTTCTTTGTGTATTTGAATGCCGAAATGTTTGGAAAATAATCAGTTAAGAGAATTTTTAGATACGGGTTGTTCTTTTTGAGTTCGGAGTTTAGCCATATCAATCCGCCACCGCCTCCTGAACCCAAATCGACAATTTGATTTGTCCCGCTTCTGTTAAGCCTTTCTTCTATAAGAGAAACAACCGGCTTGTATATTTTTGCTTTATTGGACAAGAATTGCAGGAAATCTGTTCCATAATTCCTTAAGAATGCGGGGAACCATTTTTGGTCTTCAAGTTCAAATAAATGAATTCTACCCATTTTTTACATATTCTTGGTTAATAACTTTTAGAGACGGGTTAATCGGGTTATTATTTGTTGATGCTGCGGAAATTTACGGATCAGTTCTTCTCTGTCCGCAAGTACAAAATCACTAAAATCAAAACCGGGAGCTACAGTACAACCTACCAAGGCATAATCATTGTCATTAATGACCGTTGCTGCAAACCAATGATCACCGGGAACAATTAATTGTGGAGTTTGTCCGGATGTAAGATCATTGCCAATGATAAACTCCAAATGATTTCCTGTTTCAGAAATGGTATGTAGCAAAATAGGGGACCCGGCATAAAAATGCCAGATCTCATCCTGTTTGATCTTGTGAAAAGCAGAAAAGGTGTCGGAAGTCAATAAGAAATAAATACAGGTAGAATAATTTCTCTTTCCACCGTAACTTGAATGAAGGCTATCTTCTTTAATAGTACCATTACTTCTATAGGTTTCTTTAAAATATCCTCCTTCCGGGTGAGGTTTTAGGTCCAGTTCTTTGACTATTGCTTCAATTTGATCCATTATCTAAACTTGATTGACTGTTTTTTGTATAACACAAGCAAGATACTTGATTATTTTACCATTATCAATATCAAATTTTTCAGAATAGCAGGGCATTTTTTATCCTTCAATAAGGTTGAAATCTTTTTTTTCAAACTCAGTTCCATTGATTATAATAGATAACTGGTGTTTGCCAATATGGAGTTTTCGTGTAGTTATAATTTTGAAGGGCTGCTTTCGCTCAATAGTAGTTACAGAATTTTCAGCATATATTTTTTCACTTATCTTAAAGACTTTTCTCGATAGCGTACCATTTGCTTTTTGATAATAAACCCCGTATTCCAACCGAATTTTTGACCTTGAATTGGACGTGTTTATAATTTTGAAGACAAATTCTAATGATCCACCTATTTTTACAGCAGGCGTAAGGACCTTAAATTCGTCAATTTTAATTTGTTCGACAGAACCAAAACCAAATAGCTGCATTACTTCCGGATTTCCTTCTTTTAAAAGAGTTCTGCTACCATGTTTTATGAGC
>JANQOS010000095.1 GCA_028285705.1 Altibacter sp. | reverse complement strand
TCAATTTCCTCAACATCTTCCTGGCCTACATCACCTATCCAAATATCTCCGTTTGCACTGTCAAAAGAAAACCTCCAGGGGTTTCGTAATCCATAGGCCCAAATTTCTTCGGCATTTACTGCACTACCGGCAAAAGGGTTGTCTGCAGGAATACCGTAATTGTTTCCGCCTCCTGGATTATCAATATCAAGACGCAGCAACTTTCCCAGGAGTATAGTAGTATTTTGCGCACGATTTCCGGGATCACCACCACTTCCGCCATCTCCGGTAGCAATATACAAGTAGCCATCAGAAGCAAAAGCGATACCGCCACCATTATGATTAGGAAACGGTTGCGAGTATTCTATAATGGTCAATTCGGAACCGGGAAGAGCAATATCGGGATCTCCGGGGTCTACAGAAAATCTGGAGATACGCGTATCTCCGTTCGTTTTTGTATAGTTTACATAGAAATAACCATTCGTATCGTAGTTAGGGTGAAATGCCAGACCTAAAAGGCCTTGTTCACTTCCGTTGGATACGAGGCTGGAAATATTTAAAAAAGGAGTGGGGTTTGTGGTTCCATCCGAATTCAAAATTTTGATCCGACCAGATTGTTCTACAACAAAAAGACGGCTGTCACCGGCATTTTGAAGGTCTATCGGGCTACTAAACCCGTTTGCGAATAATGAGATTTCCACAGTTTGAGCTTCTAAAAAACTCAAACACAGGAAAAAGAATAGATAAGGGACATACTTTTTCATAATATTTTTTTTTCTAAAGTAATGAAAACCCTTCAATAATAAAAGTTATAATCTTCGGGCAATTTTTTCGCAGGCCTCGTCCAACATTTGGAATACATTTTCAAAGCCATTATCTCCTCCGTAATAAGGGTCCGGAACATCCATATTTTCACCAGGGAAGACCTCGTTGAGAATGAGTTTCACTTTTTCAATTTCTGTTTGATCTTTAGCAAGTTGAATGACATCACGATAATTAGAGTTATCCATTACAAAAATGTGGTCGTACGTCTCAAAGTCGTATGGTGAAAATTTCTTACCTCGCTGATCAGTGATATCCAAACCATATCTTTTAGCTACGGTAATACTTCTTTTATCCGGCAATTCGCCAACATGCCACCCTCCGGTTCCAGCCGAATCTACAAATACTTCGGAAGCATTGACTTTCGATTTCAAAATACCTTCTGCCAGAGGAGAACGGCAGATGTTTCCCAGGCAAACCATAAGAACTTTAACTTTCATATCTGATAATTATAAAGAGCCGGTGAAGCACCGGATGGTTATTATAAGGTAAGTTTTTTGTTGAGGTCTTCTACGTACTTTCTAAACTGCTTATCTGTACTGGACAAATTATCAACGGTCTTACAAGCATGCAATACTGTAGCGTGGTCTCTTTGTCCAATTTGTGAACCAATGGATGCCAAAGAAGCTTTTGTAAACTTTTTAGCAAAGAACATGGCGAGTTGCCTAGCCTGAACAATATGACGTTTTCTGGTTTTAGATTGAAGTGTATCCACATCCATTTGGAAATATTCGCTTACTACCTTTTGGATATAATCAATAGATACTTCACGTTTGGTATGCTTAACGTAGTTGTCAACAATTTTCTTGGCAAGATCAATGGTAATTTCCCGCTTGTTGAATGAAGAGTGCGCGATTAATGAAATAATAGCACCTTCCAATTCACGAATATTGGTCTTTATATTATTTGCCAGGAATTCGATAATATCTTCCGGCATTTCCACACCGTCCCTGTACAGTTTGTTTTTTATAATAGCGACACGGGTATCGTAATCGGGGTGGTTCAATTCTGCTGAAAGTCCCCATTTAAAACGAGATAACAAACGTTGTTCGATATCGATCATATCTACCGGAGCTTTGTCACTTGTTAGAATAACCTGCTTTCCGTTTTGGTGCAAATGGTTGAATATATGAAAGAACACATCCTGCGTTCCCGCTTTTCCGGAAAGTAGTTGAATATCGTCTACGATCAATACATCTATGATCTGGTAGAAATGAATAAAATCGTTCCTATTGTTCTTTTTAACAGACTCTATATATTGTTGCGTGAACTTTTCAGCAGAAATATACAGGACGGTTTTTTCAGGATATTTATCTTTTATTTCAACACCTATGGCATGTGCCAAATGTGTTTTTCCCAAACCAACTCCTCCAAAGATCAATAACGGGTTAAAAGAAGTGCCTCCGGGTTTGTTGGCTACTGCCATTCCTGCAGAGCGCGCTAAACGATTGGATTCACCTTCCAAAAAATTATCGAAGTTATAATTGGGATTGAGTTGTGATTCGATCTTTACATTTCGGATCCCCGGAATCACAAAAGGATTTTTAAGCTCAGGACTTTTATTCTTTAAAGGTACATCTACATCCTGGGATTGTACCTGACTGCGATTTGAACTTGGGATCTTCTCTGTAAAAGGTTGTTTGTTCCCGTAGGTGTTCTCCATTTTAATGACATACACCAACTTGGCATTTGTTCCCAATTCTTTAGTAAGAGCAACCTTTAATAATTTAACGTAATGCTCTTCCAGCCACTCATAAAAAAACTTACTGGGGACCTGAATACTAAGAGCGTTATCAGTAAGCTTAACTGCCTTAATAGGTTCGAACCAGGTTTTGTATGCTTGTGAAGTAATGTTATCTTCAATAAAGGACAAACAATTTTTCCAAACCGATTCCGCAGTTTTGCTCATAGTTTAATTTGAAGTTTTAGTTAGTTAAATAATGTCGATAAAAAAAGAGAAAAAGTGTTTTCCCTAACAATTTATTAACACTACAAATATGTGAACAAAAAAATGAAAAAAAAAATAGAATGGGTATTGAATTTGTAGTTTTTTTTTCGCATACTGTAACTAATTAAATCTACAAAAAAAAGTTCCTTTTTCAGCATATAAACTTTGAAAAAAAATCTTACAAAATTAAGAGTTCGTTATGGAGAGACAGACCAAATGGGTATTGTGTATTATGGAAATTATGCAGAATATTTAGAGCAGGGAAGAACGGAATGGCTACGTGAACTGGGCTTTTCGTACAAATGGATGGAAGAAAATAATATTCATTTACCTGTTGTACATATGACTATAGATTACAAATCTCCGGCCTATTATGACGATATTTTGTATGTTACCACAACGTTAAGGAAAATTCCTACTTTCAAAATTGAGTTCTATTACGAAATTCACAATGAAGCAGATCAACTTTTAGTAACTGCTACCACGGCACTGGCCTTTGTAAATCGTACTACAAAAAAGTTAATGAAAGCACCTGATTATTTGCTAAATAAATTACAGGAATAATTAACTTTCTAATTTCTTTATGTTCACTTTGTATGTGGTTTCAAAGATCTTGAATATTCGTTCCGCATCTTTTTTTCGAACCAAAATTTCCATTTCACAATTCAGTTCCATTTTTTGATTAGCGATAGTAAGGTTTTCATCTTTCAGGATTCTCATGACCGTATTCATTTC
>JANQOS010000086.1 GCA_028285705.1 Altibacter sp. | reverse complement strand
CAATGTTTTCTGCTTTAGCACCAAAAGATTTGTACAATCGTGTGCATGATACCGCAGCTGCTCCGGCGCCACTTATTACTATAGAAACATCCTCTATTTTCTTTTTTGCGATTTCAAGTGCATTTAATAACGCTGCAGCCGAAATGATCGCTGTCCCGTGTTGGTCGTCATGCATCACGGGAATGTTCAATTCTTCTTTTAAACGTTTTTCAATTTCAAAAGCTTCAGGGGCCTTGATATCTTCCAGGTTAATACCTCCAAATGTAGGGGCGATATTTTTTACGGTCTCTACAAATTCGTCTATATTTTCGGTATTAATTTCAATATCAAAAACATCAATATCTGCAAAAATCTTAAAAAGCAGCCCCTTTCCTTCCATCACGGGTTTAGATGCTTCCGGACCAATATTCCCCAAACCTAAAACTGCTGTTCCGTTAGATATTACAGCAACTAGATTTCCTTTGTTAGTATATTTATAAACATTATTACTGTTATTCTCAATTTCCAGGCATGGTTCTGCCACTCCCGGGGAATACGCTAACGAAAGATCTCTTTGTGTTGCATATTTTTTAGTAGGGACTACCTGTATCTTTCCGGGTCTGGGCTTTGCATGATATAGTAAGGCCTCTCGACGTTTGCTCTCCTTGCTCATAGATGGTGTTTAATCGTAATTACAAAGGTAAAAGTAAACCTGAAATGAAGAAATATTCCCCGTTAATCTTTCAGGAAGTTTATGTTTCGTTTCAAGCCCGAGAACTTAGTGCGTTTAACCGCACTCTTTTTGAATAACTGCTGAAAAATCTCTTCTGTAATTTCTTGCCAGTCTTTTTTGGTCATGGAAATTAGTTGCGGGTCCGGATCAAACAAAGGTTCACTATGAGCTTTACTGAAACGGTTCCACGGACATACATCCTGGCATACATCACATCCAAATATCCAGTCGTCAAAATGCCCATGTACATTTGAAGGAATTTCATTTTTTAGTTCGATAGTAAAGTAGGAGATACATTTGCTCCCATCTACAGTATAGGGTTCAATGATCGCCTTTGTTGGACAAGCATCTATACAAGCAGTACAAGCGCCGCAATGATCTGTCACCGGTGTATCATATACCAAATCGAGGTCAACGATCAATTCTGCTATAAAATAGAAAGAACCCGCTTGTTTGGTCAATACATTCGTATGTTTTCCCATCCAGCCCAAACCACTCTTTACAGCCCAGGCTTTATCCAATACCGGTGCTGAGTCTACAAATGCCCTGCCATGTACATCTCCAATTTCTTCGGAAATAAAGTGCATTAATAGTTTTAATTTGTCTTTAATGACAAAATGGTAATCGGTTCCGTAGGCATATTTTGAAACCTTATAACTATTTTGGTCCTGAACCTGAGAAGGAAAATAATTTAGCAATAAAGAAATCACACTTTTTGAGCCGGGAACCAATTTTGTGGGATCCAAACGTTTATCGAAATGATTTTCCATATAGCTCATTTCTCCATGCATATTTTTTTTCAGCCATTTTTCAAGATGCGGTGCCTCGTCTGAAAGAAACTCAGCTTTACTAATACCGCATGACATGAAACCAAGTCGATTGGCCTCTTCTTTGATAAGATCTGTATATTTTTGTTTTAAGTTCAAGCCTTTCTTTCTGAAAATACCACTTCTACTCCAACCGGCTTCAACGTGATTAGCGGATTTATTTTCACATCTGTCTGTGAGGTAGAAAGTGAATATTTTTTTACAAGATATGAAATTGCCAATACCATTTCATATACGGCAAAGCCAAGACCAATACACATCCTGGGGCCCGCTCCAAAAGGATAGTACACTCCTGCCTTTTTCTTTTTGTTCTCACCTACAAATCGTTCGGGGTTAAAGACCTCAGGATTTTTCCAATAATCAGGATGACGATGTAATTCATAAAATGAGACCCCTACCAGGGTATTTTTGCGAATATGGAAACCTTTAATAGTATCATCTTCCAGGTTTTCACGGTCGGTGATCCACGCCGGCGGATACAGCCGCATGGATTCGTCTATTACTGCTTTGGTATATTCTAACTTTGCAATTTGTTCAATGGGATCATTGGTTTCGGCAGATACCCGGTTCACTTCTTCAAATACCTTTTGTTGAATTTCAGGATGTTTAGCTAATAGGAAGGTAGTAAATGTTAAAGCATTCGCTGTTGTTTCATGTCCGGCTACAAACAAAATGGATATTTCATCGATGAGTTGCCTTATACTCATGGGTTCCCCTGTATCTTCGTATCTGGTTGCCAGCAACATGTCCAGCAGGTCGTCATGCTGTATTGTGGAATTTTTCCGTTCTTCAATAATACTACTGATAATAGTACGGGTTTCTTCGGCTAATTTCTTATGCTTTGCAATTTGCCCGCTCAATTTAAACCACCAGGCCTTATGTGGCAATCGAACTTCTTTAACCAGAAAGACCTGTATTTGCTGAATGATTTCCTGAAGTCGTTGCAGTATTTCTTCAGAAACAGAAATATTGAACAATGATGTTGCCACTACTTTAAAAGCCAGTTCATTCATTAAAGGAAATGCTAATGTTTTTTCTTCTAGAGGAACTTTTTGTAATTCTGTTTCAATGGTTTGCTGCATTAGCCCAATTAATTGATGCATTTTTTGTTTGTGAAAAGCAGGCTGAATAAGTCTACGCTGTTGTAACCAATAATCACCATTTATGGTAAGCAACCCATGTCCCAAATATTTAGAAAGAAATTTCGTCTGTATAGACGACTTATAATAGTTTTTATGGTTTTTTTGAAGTATATATTGCACCACCTCTTTATCACGGGAAAGTAATAAATACTTTTTACGCCCTAATCTTACTGAAAAGGTATCGCCATAGCTTTCAAAAAAAGCTTTGTGAAAAGGCAGCGGATTTTTTCGAATGGTTTCTGCATTCAAAAAGAATTTAATGATGGGTAATTTTGAAGGGTAATTATATTTTTTAGAAGGAGGCATATCCTTTTTTTAAAACAATCCGCCTTGAGTACCACCTTTCAATTTACCCAAGTGTTTATAGGCTGCTTCGGTAACTTCACGACCACGAGGGGTTCGCATGATAAATCCTTGCTGAATTAGAAACGGTTCGTATACCTCTTCGATAGTTTCACTGCTTTCGGAAACAGCAGTTGCCAAAGTAGTAATCCCTACAGGGCCTCCTTTAAACTTATCGATAATGGTTGTAAGTATCTTATTGTCCATTTCATCCAGGCCATGCGCATCTACATGTAACGCTTCCAAACCAAATTTTGCAATCTTAATATCTATGTTGCCGTCACCTTTTATTTGAGCAAAATCCCGAACGCGACGTAATAATGCATTGGCGATACGAGGTGTTCCACGGCTGCGTCCTGCAATTTCAATTGCTGCTTCCATAGTAATGGGAACCTTTAAAATTCCTGCACTGCGTTGAACGATCGTAGTAAGTAATTCGGTTGAGTAATATTGTAATCGAGAAGATATCCCAAAACGTGCCCGCATAGGAGCGGTTAGTAATCCCGAACGTGTAGTTGCTCCAACTAAAGTAAAAGGAGCCAGATTAATTTGTACAGAGCGGGCATTGGGTCCGGATTCTATCATGATATCAATTTTGTAATCCTCCATCGCAGAGTAGAGATACTCTTCAACGATTGGACTCAAACGATGGATCTCATCGATAAATAATACGTCCCGTTCATCAAGATTGGTAAGCAATCCTGCTAAATCACCCGGTTTATCTAATACGGGCCCGGAAGTAACCTTAATACCAACTTCCAATTCATTCGCCAGGATATGTGCAAGAGTGGTCTTTCCCAGGCCGGGCGGGCCATGAAATAATGTGTGGTCCAAAGCCTCATCACGAAGATTTGCTGCCTGAACAAAAATCTGTAAATTTTCCAGTGCCTGATCCTGCCCTGTAAAATCATTGAAGGAAAGCGGGCGTAATTTTTTTTCAATTTCAAGTTCTTGAGGAGATAGCTCTTCTCCGGTAGGATCCAGGTGTTCGTTCATAACACAAATATACGAAGTGAAAGCTTATCATAATACAAAAAACCGTCATCAGAAATCTGATGACGGTTTTATATACCAGTATTCTCCCCGAGTACTGATATTCCTTTAACCTTATTCAAATTTAAATTAGTACCATAAGAATTGCAATACGTGAAATTACGTATTCTGAAGTCTTTGAAAAGTCCTTATACCTTCACTCGTTTCCAGTTTCCACGCTTAAACCAAACTATTCCTATAACTGCGATCAATACTTCGGCAAAGGTTATGGCCATTAAGACTCCCGCAGCTCCAAAGTCTAAAAGTATTGCTGTTAAATAAGCGAAAGGTAGTTGGAAAAGCCAGAAACAAAAGAAGTTTATCACAGTGGGAGTTTTAGTGTCCCCAGCTCCATTAAAGGATTGAATGATCACCATACCATAGGCATAAAAGATATAGCCGGCTGCTATTACCCGAAGGCTTAAAGCTCCAAATGCAATTATAGCTGCATCTCCGGTAAATATTTTGATGATAGTTTCTGCAAAGAGCAGATAAAAGACAGAGACTATTCCCATGAAAACTGCATTATACTTGCCGGTTCTCCAAACCGATAATTCAGCCCTATCCGGTTTTTTTGCTCCCAGGTTTTGACCTACCAAAGTAGCCGCCGCATTACTCATCCCCCATGATGGCATTAGCGTAAACATAAGTACCCGAATGGCAATAGTGTATCCGGCCAATGCTTCACTGCCAAATTCGGCCATGATCCGCATCAAAAAGACCCAGCTTGATGTACCTATGATGAATTGTCCTATTCCTCCTAGGGAAACCTTTATAAGATTAAACATCATTCCGGCTTTAAGCACAAATTCCTTCCACCCAATTTTGATCCTGCTCCATCCATATACTAAAATAAGAAGCTGTATCACAACTCCAGTTCCTCTACCAATAGTGGTTGCTATGGCCGCACCTTTAACCCCAAATGCAGGTATAGGGCCCCATCCAAAAATGAACAAAGGGTCTAAAATTATATTCAGAAAATTAGAAATAATCAATACTCTCATCGCTACGGAAGCGTCTCCCGCTCCCCTGAAAGCAGCATTGATAATAAAAAGTAACATGATCGTAACATTACCTCCTAACAAGATCTGTGTATATCCATAGCCTTCGGCAACAAGCTCAGGGCTTCCCCCCATAAGTGTTAGGAGTTCTTTAGGGAAAAGAATCCCCAGTGTACCAATAATAGCGGCCAGAAGTACCCCCAGAAAAATGGATTGTACCGTTGTTTGAGATGCTTTCTCCGTATCTCCCTCACCTACACGCCGGGCTACAATAGCAGTAACTCCCATACTTAGTCCAATAGCAATAGCATACACTAAGGTGAGCACAGATTCTGTTAATCCAACCGTAGCAATTGCATTGGCTCCAAGACTTGAAACAAAATAAGCATCCACTAAAAAAAAGATGGACTCCATCATCATTTCAAGTATCATGGGTATTGACAACATAAAGACTGCCTTGCGGATACTTCCCGAAGTGAAATCCTGTTGTTTTCCCGCAACTGCAGACCTAAAATGAATAAATATTTTTTTTATGGTATCCATCGCAAAAAATTAAGACGATAAAAGTAAAACAAAAAACCCTTCCATTTCTGAAAGGGTTTTCTAAAATATCATTATTTACAAGTTAATGGTTCATTTCTTCTTCATTTTCCTGTAATGGTATATGTTGCGGTGCGTAATCCTGTCCCGGGATTACATAATCACTTTCATCTTTGTTCAACTTACTGTAATCATATGCCCAACGATGTACATGTGGTATCGGCCCGTCCCAGTTTCCATGAATATGTTTTACTTCTGCAGTCCATTCCAAAGTAGTAGATTTCCAAGGATTCTTAGGGCCTTTCTTTCCATAAAATATTGAATGGATGAAGTTGTATAAGAATACCAATTGAGCAGCTGCAGTAATGATAGCAAAAATAGTAATTACTACGTTGACATCTGTAAGGTCGTCAAAATACGGGAAGCTTGTATTTGTGTAATAACGTCTTGGAAGGCCTGCCATACCTATAAAATGCATTGGGAAGAATACTCCATACGCCCCAATAGCTGTTATCCAAAAGTGTACATATCCAAGATTTTTGTTCATCATTCTGCTTTCGAACATCTTCGGGAACCAGTGGTATACACCGGCAAATAACCCGTATAATGCCGAAATACCCATTACAAGGTGGAAATGAGCTACCACAAAGTAAGTATCATGAACATTAATATCTAGTGCACTATCTCCCAGGATAATCCCTGTAAGTCCCCCGGAAATAAAAGTTGACACAAATCCTATAGAAAACAGCATTGCTGTATTCATTTGAAGGTTTCCTCTCCACAATGTTGTAATCCAGTTAAATGCCTTAACCGCAGACGGAATTGCGATCAATAATGTTGTAAATGTGAATACAGAGCCCAAAAATGGGTTCATCCCTGTCACAAACATATGGTGCCCCCATACTATTGTTGAAAGGAATGCTATTGCCAAAATAGATGCTATCATTGCACGATACCCAAAAATGGGTTTTCGTGAATTAGTGGCCATAATTTCGGAAACAAGACCCATTGCAGGAAGAATAACTATGTATACTTCCGGGTGACCTAAGAACCAAAATAAGTGTTCAAATAATACGGGTGAACCTCCCTGATTATGTAATACTTCTCCTGCAATATATATATCTGACAAGAAAAATGAAGTTCCAAAACTTCTATCCATGATCAGCATTAAGGCTGCAGAAAGTAACACCGGGAACGATACAACTCCAATAATAGCTGTTACAAAAAATGCCCAAATAGTTAATGGAAGGCGTGTCATTGACATCCCTTTTGTACGCAAATTAAGTACGGTCACTATATAGTTCAATGCTCCTAATAGGGAAGAAGCAATAAAGATAGCCATAGAAACAAGCCATAGAGTCATCCCTGCTCCGGAGCCTGGAATTGCCTGTGGCAAAGCACTTAATGGTGGATAGATGGTCCATCCAGCAGAAGCAGGACCTGCTTCAACAAATAATGATAGAACCATAAACAAGCTAGATAGAAAGAACAACCAGTATGAGATCATATTAAGAAATCCTGACGCCATATCGCGTGCTCCAATTTGTAAAGGAATCAACAGGTTACTGAACGTACCACTTAATCCGGCTGTCAATACAAAAAATACCATTATAGTACCGTGAATGGTTACTAACGCCAAATACATATTAGGATCCATGACACCACCTTCACCCCATTTTCCTAAGAATACTTCATAAATAGTGAATTCTTTATCAGGCCAGGCCAATTGCAATCTAAATAAAAGAGACATAGCAATACCTATAACTCCCATAAACAAACCTGTGATCAGGTATTGTTTAGAAATCATCTTGTGATCCTGACTAAAGATATATTTAGTAATAAATGTCTCTTTATGATGATGCCCGTGATCGTCGTGGTGATCTTCTGCGTGATTCTGTACTTGTGCTGACATATCTTTTTTAAGCTATTTTATTTATTGTAGCGTTTCAGTTAAGGTAGCTTGTTGGGCTAACCAGGCTTCAAATTCTTCTTCAGATTCAACTATAATCTTCATCTGCATATTGTAGTGGTTACTTCCACAAATTTTATTACAAAGTAGCAGGTAGTCAAATTCATAAGGTTCCAGTGCTTCTTCGCCTTTTGCTGTTAAAGCGATACTATTTTCTCTTCGTATATCATTAATCTTCTTAACCTTATCTACTATTTCATCCTTCAGGCGCATTTCCTGAGTTGTAATCGTTGGAGTAAAAGCAAATTGAGTAATCATTCCAGGAACACAATTCATCTGTGCACGGAAGTGAGGCATATATGCCGAATGTAATACATCCTGAGATCGCATCTTGAATAATACCTTTCGCCCTACCGGTAAGTGTAACTCGTTTACAATGATATCATCTTTCGCATTTGGGTCTGAAGCATCAACACCTAATTGATTTACTCCTTCAATTAAACGAACATTTGCTTCTCCCAAGGTATTATCATTTCCACCGTAACGAGCTCTCCAATCAAACTGATATGCATATAATTCTACTACAAGTTGATCATCTTCGGTATCAACATTCATTATATCCGTCCATGTAAATAAACCGTAAATAATAAGTCCGGCCAATACTATCACCGGAATAATGGTCCAAATAAATTCAAGTCTGTCGTTATCTGCATAGAAAACAGCTTTCTTATTTTTTTCTCCTTTGTATTTAAATGCAAAATAATGTAACAACCATTGCGTAATGATCCCAACAAAAAATATGATGATCATTGAGACAAGCATAAGGTTATCTATACCTACTCCATGTTCTGAGGCTGCTTCGGGCAATAGTACATCAAACCATTTCCAAAAGCATATTATAAGAATTACGTAGATAAATAATACAAACCCCAACATTAACCATCCGTTAATATTATTGTCTTTATCCGTAGCTATTTCTGAAGTGTTGGTCTGTTTGGTTTTAGACATTTCAAATATCTTACCCATTTGCCAAACGGCAACTCCAAAAAGAATGATTACTAATACAACTAAAAATGCGGTCATCGTTATCTGTCTCTAACTAATTAATTAATAATGAAAATGTTTGCTCTCCTTCATAAATGGGTTGTTTTTGATCAACAAAGGTGCTTTTGTAAGTGCCATAAAAACAACAAATACAAACAACCCGAAGAAAAATGACATTGCTCCTAATTCCGGAACTCCTATAAACCAGGAAGCTCCTACAGTACCAGGTGTTATCATTAAATATACATCTATATAGTGCCCGGCAAGAATTACGATCCCTGTAAGTATTACAAACCAATTGACACGCTTGTAATCACTGTTCATTAACAATAATACCGGGAACACAAAGTTCATTGCGACCATTCCAAAGAAAGGTAATTTAAAATCTTCAATTCTTGTAACAAAGTAAGTAACTTCTTCAGGTATATTCGCATACCATATCAACATGAACTGTGAAAACCACAAATAGGTCCAGAAAATACTAAAAGCAAACATATATTTTGCCAGATCATGAATATGGCTATCATTCACAAATTCAAGATATCCTTGAGATTTTAATAGAATGGTAACCATTGCAATTACCGTTACAGCGCATACCATCATTCCTGCAAATACATACCATCCAAATAAAGTACTGAACCAATGTGGATCAAAACTCATGATCCAATCCCAGGACATCATGGATTCCGTGTAGATAAAGAATACTAAAAAGGCTGCAGAAATCTTAAAGCTCTTCTTAAACCATCTGTTATCTGTAGCGTCATCACTCTTTCTGGAAAACTTAACAGCAAAATGACGATATAGCATCCAACCACCCAGAAAGATAGCTGCTCTAATCAACAATCCGGTACTATTTAACCAACCTGCTTTTCCTTGTATCAATTTATCATGTGCAACAACTTCCGGATCTGCCCACACAAAAAGGTGATTTATATGCAATCCCGAAAGAGCTATTAATACAAACATTATAATTCCTCCCGGAACCAAATATGCGGTAATTGCCTCCATCACTCTAAAGAGTACCGGTGACCAGCCTGCCTGTGCTGCCCATTGGATCGCGTAAAAAGCCAGACAACCAAGAGCAATCATAAAGAAGAAAAAGCATGCAATGTATAATGCGGACCATGGCCTGTTTTGCATTTGATGTAAAGTATGTTCCAAATGTGCTTCTTCACTATCGTGAGCATTCTCACCATGTGTCTCAACGGCAGCTTCTTCGCTATCGTTATGCACTTCTTTTAAAGCATTATGACCATTATGGTCTTCACCGTGATGGTCTGCCATCATTTCCTTTACTTCCGCCGTGGTTCCCGGTGCGGTAAGAAAACCTGAAATGATACCAATGGCTCCAACCACCATAAAAATGACAGCAAACAGTTTTAATTTATTTGGTAGCGTATACATATCTTTAGCTATTCTCTTTATTCTTTAATTAATGTTGTTCTTCTGAAGTGTTTGTTTCTTCAGAAACAATATTTTCAGTTACAGCAAGTGTATCTTTACTTGCAGAATTTGCTGCTACAGGTGTTAATAATGGTTCTCCTTTTAAAGCAGCTTTTAAGTTCATTACGTGTTGTGTAATTTGCCAGCGTTCCAATTCACTTGTTTGCGAAGCATATGATCCCATTGAATTCAACCCGAACATTTGTACGTGATAAGTACTTCCTTCGGTTATGGTCCGTCCGGCATCAGCATAGCTAGGTATTCCCAGAAATTTTTCACGCTGTACTAAAATTCCCTGGCCGTCTCCTTTATCACCATGGCAAACAGCACAGTATATTCCATACAATTCTTTTCCGGCTGCCAAATTAGCTTCCGTAACCTCTAAAGGATTTTTTAATTCGGTACGTGCCAACTCTAATCCGGCTGTAGAGTTTTCATATTCATAAGGTTGCCATCCTCTAGGTATAGAGCCTTCCGCAGGCAACATTGCTTCCTGCTGTCCGGGAAATACTTCGTATGCACCATTGGTTTCATATCCTACCGGTTCATACATATTAGGCATATATTGATAATTAGGCTTACTATCATTAAAACAAGAAACCAATAATACCGATGTGATTAATGCAATACCTATGTTTATACTGTTTTTCATATTAGTGGTCTTCTTCATTTTCAATTAAACTAATTTCCAATGCTCCGGTGTCGTACAAAAACTTAGAAAGTTTTTCAACATCGTGGTGCCCGGCATCAATTGCCATTAAAAAATGGTCGTCTGTAGTTCTTACATCAGGATTCTCTGCTTTTTTAAAAGGCCAAAGCTTACTTCGCATATAAAAGGTAATTACCATTAAATGCGCAGCGAAAAATACTGTCATCTCGAACATAATCGGAACAAAGGCCGGCATATTTTCTATATAGCTGAAACTTGGTTTACCTCCAATATCCTGGGGCCAATCTTCTATCATGATATAGTTCATCATAACGATCGCCACGGAAAGTCCTACCAGACCATATAAAAAGGATGTAATAGCTATACGGGTATCTGCAAGTCCCATAGCCTTCTCAAGGCCATGAACAGGGAAAGGCGTGTATACCTCCTCAATATGGTAGTGCTCATTACGCACCTGTTTTACAGCGTGCAATAAGATATCATCGTCGTTATAAATAGCGTGAATCACTTTCGATGCCATATTATTTAGTTGTTTTTAAGTTTTGATGCTTGTCCAGCCCAATCATCGCGTTTTGCTCTTCCAGGGAACTCGTCGATAATGCTGTCCAATAAATCATATTCTCTATCGGTCATTCTACTTACCTGTTCAAAAGTGTAGATACCTAATTGGTGTAATTTCTCTTCCATTACCGGGCCTACACCACTAATAAGTTTTAGATCATCTTGAGTTGTTTGCGTAGTTGGGTCGAATGTTCCTATACTACTCAATAAACTCTGAATTTTTTCTGACTGATCACCACCACTGGTTGGAACAGTTCTTTCTACATTTCCTACTTCATCATAATGCTTTACGTCATCTCCGTGTGTTGCCCGTAGATTTTTATAATTATCTCCTGAAGATTTCAGTATCGATTTAACTTCCGCTTGTGCGATTACCGGAAATGTTCTGGAGTATAACAGGAACAACACAAAGAAAAATCCAATTGTTCCAATAAATATTCCCACATCTACAAAAGTTGGTGAGAACATGGTCCATGAAGATGGAAGGTAATCACGGTGTAATGAAGTTACAATAATTACGAAACGCTCAAACCACATACCAATATTCACTACAATTGAAATGAAGAAGGAGAACATAATACTGGTACGTAATTTTTTAAACCACATAAATTGCGGAGAGAATACATTACATGTC
>JANQOS010000062.1 GCA_028285705.1 Altibacter sp. | reverse complement strand
TTACATGATGGGTTGGGAGCTTCAAAGAAAAACACCAAAACCTCAACAAACAAAATTATTTGTTGAACTTACCGACGAAGAAAAGGTAGTATACAAATACCTTAAGAATGCCAAAAAAGACCAACTGGACAGTATTGCGTTAGAATGTGATATCCCCGCTTTTAAAGCAGCAAGCATTTTATTGAATATGGAAATGAAAGGAGTAGTAAGGCCATTACCTGGAAAACTTTTTCAGTTGATCTAGTAACCTAGCTTTTCTCTAACCCGGCCTAAAACCACATTTGCCACTTTGGAAGCTTTTAAGGCCCCAACCTCCAGAGCTTTATCTACTTCACTAAGGTTTTCCATATAGTAATTATAACGATTACGTTCTTCGGAGAATCGTTCAATTATCAATTCAAATAAAGCTTGTTTTGCATGCCCATAACCATAACCGCCTGCTTCGTAATTATTTCGCATATGCACGATAGCATCCGTAGAGGCCAATAGTTGGTATAATGCAAATACGTTACAAGTATCCGGATCTTTGGGAGCTTCCAAAGGAGTACTGTCTGTTTCAATGGTCATAATCTGTTTCCGAAGCTGTTTATCGTTCAGGAAAATGTTAATGATGTTGTTTTTAGACTTACTCATCTTGGCTCCGTCTGTCCCGGGAATAAGCATTGTGTCTTCTTGTACTTTAGCTTCGGGCATTACAAAAACCTCTCCCATTTGAGCATGAAAACGAGAAGCGACATCACGGGTCATTTCCAAATGTTGTAATTGATCCTTCCCTACGGGAACAATTTCGGCATCATATAGGAGAATATCTGCAGCCATAAGCATAGGATAAGTGAACAAACCGGAATTTACATCTTCCAAACGATCTGCCTTATCTTTAAATGAATGTGCCAATGTTAAGCGCTGGTAAGGAAAAAAACAACTTAAATACCAGGAAAGTTCTGTGACTTGAGGAACATCACTCTGTCGATAAAAAACGGTCTTTTCAATATCTAATCCAAAAGCAAGCCAGGCAGCAGCGGTGCTATATGTATTGTTTCGAAGTAGTTCAGCATCCTTAATCTGTGTTAAGCTGTGCATATCTGCAATAAATAGAAAAGAATCATTCTTTGGGTTATTAGCCATTTCTATAGCAGGTAAAATAGCTCCCAAAATGTTCCCCAGGTGAGGGGTACCTGTACTTTGTATGCCTGTAAGTATTCTGGACATGGATTTGTTTTTTGGCAAAGTTACTTTTTTTAGTGTATTCTCATTATTCAAATCACTATTTTTGAAACTTGATGAAGATCTTGCGTTACATTCTTATATTGCTATATAGAATATGGTTTTATATTTTAGTAGGAGCCCCCATTGTAATTTTATTTCCAATACTTATTATTAGCATTTTAAAAGAGGAGTGGTATCCATTCTTTTTCAAGCTGGCTCGGTTTTGGGCGGCATTTATTCTGTTTGGCATGGGGTTTATTCCCAGGATTAAAAGAGAGGCTCAATACCAAAAAGGAAATAGCTATATGTTTGTAGCCAACCATACTTCAATGACAGACATTATGTTAATGTTATATGCTACTAAGAACCCCTTTGTTTTTGTAGGGAAAAAAGAACTGGAAAAGATTCCGCTATTTGGGTTTTTTTACAAGCGCACCTGTATCATGGTAGACAGAAACAGTCTTAAGAGCCGTCGAGAAGTTTTTGACAGTGCCCAGAAAAAACTTAATCAAGGTTTGAGTGTTTGTATTTTTCCCGAAGGGGGAATCCCCGGGGATGAAAATATTATTCTGGATGAATTTAAGGACGGAGCCTTTCGATTGGCTATAGAACACCACATACCTATTGCTCCCATGACGTTTCATGATAACCGAAAACGATTTTCATATAGTTTTACGTCGATCCACGCCGGTCCCGGAGAAATGAGGGTGAAGATACATGATATAATTCCAACGGGTATTTTGGAAATAGAAGACAGAAAAATGCTTAAAGACCAGACCCGGGAAATTATCTTGCGGGAATTGGAAAATCCAACGGTATAAAAAAAACCGTCCTATGGCGAAGAACGGTTTTTTCTGTCATCATTGTCTGGTATAAGCCAAACCCAACCAACTAAAAAACTAACCTAAAACTTAAAACTTAATCCGCTATAAACACCTACATAATAGGGTTTAAAGTTTACAGAAGTATCTGTATAAGGATTAAGCTGGTATTTAAACATAGGCTCAATATTAAACTTCAGTTTTTTACTAATTTTGTAATCGAAGCCCAAACCAACATTAGTGGTAAAACTTACCGAAGATAGATTGTTGGCTTCACCCAATATATCTCTAAAATCACCGGCTTGTACGGAAACTTCATTATTTCCTAAAAATAATGTGCTAAATCCTCCAATGACATTTACACCAAACTTATTATTGAGTAAGGCATATTTGATCTCTAAAGGAACTTCATAATAATTAATGCTTTGAATAAGCTCTACTTCTCCCTGGGTAGATTTTGGAGTAATGTTATCTAAAGGATTACCTGCAGCTGCTTGCTCTGCAAGTGTTCCTTTGTCCAAAGCAGTAAGAACGGATTGCCTGTCGCCGTAATTAACAGATGCAAGGGCAGCAGAGACAGGTGCGGTACCTAATTCAAGACCGGTTGTAGAATAACTAAGGTCTACATTGCTTACACCACTACGCACACTTAAGCGATCATTAATGTTATAGCTTACCTGAACACCATAGCTAAAGTTTACATCCCCACTTTGACCATTATCTGCAAAGGAAGGATCGATAGACGAACCTTCACTTAGACTATTGTAATAGACAGGTGCAAAGTTGGGTGCAACATCCCAACGATTTTCAGGGGCATTAGTTGTTTTGGCAACAGCGGCCTCCTCATTTTTTTCGTTAATGGCATCCAAGATAGAACGCTTTTTAACCTCGTCTTCCTTTTTGACAGCTTCGGTGTTTTGAATATCTGTACTATTTGTCTCTTTTTTAATATTGTTTTCTTTCGCTACTTCGATCTTTGTTGTCTCTTCAATACCAATTTCCTTTTTGATAAGATCCTCTTTCTTATCTGAGGTCTTTTTTTCTGAAACAGATTCTTTTTTGGTATTGATTGCCATTGCTTCTTTTTCTTTTGCTGAAATGGCCGAAGCATCTTTCTTTATAAAAGAATTTGTATTGTTCGTTTTCTTAACAGCATTTTTTTGAGAAGAAGGTGATGTAGCTATGGCATTCTTAGTAGTATTAGCCTTTTTATAAATATTGTCTTTTGTCTTTTGTGTATTTGAGGCATCTTTTTCTGAAGCATTTTTACTAGCATCAACTTCATTTTCTTGAGTGGCTATATCTGTGCTCAGAGCATCTTTGGTAAACGTGTCTTTGGAGGATTCTGTGTCTTCCGGATGTGTTATGTCTTCCGTTGTAATATTGGTAGTAGTATCAAACGGGTTAAATACCGTATTACCAATGGTAAGCAAAAGGGCCAAAAGGGCAGCAACACCTCCAACTTTCCACCATAGTGGAATTACCTTGCGATCCTCTTTCTCCTCTTTTAATTTTGCCTGAATATTATCCCAGACCTGAGGAGATGGAGAGGCCTCAAAGTTTTTGAAGCGATCTCTAAAAAGCTCATCTATATGCTTTTTTTCTTTCATTTAGCAATTATGCCTTAGTTACGGTGTTATAGTTTTCAATTTTAGTTTTCAAAATCCCTCGCGCTCGTGCCAGATTGGATTTAGACGTTCCATCCGAGATTCCTAACATTTCGGCGATCTCCTTATGTGAATAACCATCCATCACATACATAGTAAAAACTAACCTATACCGGTGTGGAAGTTCCTGAATTATCTTCAGTAAAAAATCCAATGGAATGTTAGTATCTTCTATTTCTTCCTCCCCATCTTCTAAATGTTCTTCTTTTACAATGTCAAAAACACGTTGTTTCCGGTATTTTTGAAGAACGGTATTAACGGTAATTCGCTTCATCCAGCCTTCAAAAGAACCTTTATCCTTAAACTGCTCTATTTTTTTGAAAATGGTAAGAAAAGCATCCTGCAAACTGTCTTCTGCTTCTGCATAATTAGGTGAATACCTCAGGCAAATAGAAAAAAGGGTACTTGAATAACGTTTATACAATTCCCCTTGCGCCTTAGCACTCTGCTTCTTACATTGTAATATGAGCTCGTCTAAAGTCAAAAGTAGTCCCAAATTATTAGCATTATACACTGTTTTTAGCGTCAACCATAATACCTTCGGGTTCTACGTTAAGTAGATACCATTATATTAAAAGGGTTGCGTGGGCGGCCAAAAAATTATTGGTTGATC
>JANQOS010000046.1 GCA_028285705.1 Altibacter sp. | reverse complement strand
CAAAAAGGATTTAAGGTGGACAGAAAAGCCGGCTGGGATACGCATGGTTTACCTATTGAATTGGGAGTTGAAAAAGAACTGGGAATTACCAAAGAAGATATTGGTAAGAAAATCTCTGTAGAAGATTATAACGCTGCCTGCCGTAAAGCCGTAATGCGCTATACAGATGTATGGAACAAAGTTACCGAAAGCTATGGCTATTGGGTAGATATGGACGACCCGTATATTACCTATAAGTCAAAATATATGGAAACTGTCTGGTGGCTGCTAAAGCAGATATACGACAAGGGATTGCTATATAAAGGCTATACTATACAACCGTATTCCCCAAAAGCGGGGACCGGTTTAAGCTCACATGAATTGAACCAGCCCGGCACTTACCAGGATGTAACAGATACTACAGTCGTGGCACAATTTAAAGCGGTTTCTGAAAGCTTACCGGACTTTCTCCAAGGACTGGGAGATGTCCATTTTTTAGCCTGGACGACAACACCCTGGACATTGCCAAGTAATACAGCATTAACTGTAGGGCCTAAGATCGATTATGTTTTAGTAAAAACCTTTAATCAATATACGTTTGAACCTATATATGTTGTTTTAGCTAAGAATTTGGTAGGGAAACAATTTACCGGAAAGTTTATTGAAGCCGAAAGTGAGGGCGAACTGGCAAACTATTCGGAAGGTGATAAAAAAATCCCTTATTTGGTTTTAAAAGAATTCAAAGGGGGAAATCTGGTTGGTATTCGATATGAGCAATTACTACCTTATGCCTTGCCAAATGATTGTCCCGAAAATGCCTTCAGAATAATTTCAGGAGATTTTGTTACAACGGAAGACGGTACCGGAATTGTCCACACTGCACCTACATTTGGAGCAGATGATGCCAAGGTGGCTAAAGAAGCCTCTCCCGAAGTGCCTCCAATGTTGGTAAAAGATGAAAATGGGAATTTAGTTCCGCTAGTGGACCTACAAGGTAGATTTCGTCCTGAAATGGCCGAATTTGCAGGTAAATATGTGAAGAACGAGTATTATAATGATGGGGAAGCACCCGAAAGGAGTGTGGATGTAGAACTCGCTATTAAACTGAAAACAGAGAATAAGGCATTTAAAGTTGAAAAATACACACATAGTTATCCTAATTGTTGGCGTACAGATAAGCCAATACTGTACTATCCGTTAGATTCCTGGTTTATAAAGGTGACCGATTTCCGGGATCGAATGTTCGAACTCAATGAAACCATCAACTGGAAGCCAAAAGCCACCGGTGAAGGTCGTTTTGGCAATTGGCTGGCAAATGCTAATGACTGGAACTTATCCCGTTCAAGGTATTGGGGTATCCCTTTACCATTGTGGCGCAGTGAAGATGGGAAAGAAGAGAAAGCAATAGGCAGTATTGAAGAGCTAAAGGCAGAAATGCAAAAAGCAGTTGCTGCCGGAATGATGCAAAAGGATATTTTTGAAGATTTTGTTTCGGGAGATTTTTCTGAAGAAAATTACGATAAGGTCGATCTTCATAAAAACATTGTAGATGAGATTGTATTGGTTTCAGAAAGTGGAAAGCCTATGAAGCGCGAAACCGATTTAATAGATGTTTGGTTTGATAGCGGAAGCATGCCGTACGCACAATGGCACTACCCATTTGAAAACAAGGAGAAAGTAGAAAAGACATGGCGTAAGGCAGACTTTATAGCAGAAGGTGTGGACCAAACTCGTGGTTGGTTCTATACATTACACGCTATTGCAACGATGATATTTGATGATGTAGCTTATAAAAATGTAGTTTCCAACGGGCTCGTGCTTGATAAGAACGGGCAAAAAATGTCTAAAAGATTAGGTAATGCGGCAGATCCGTTTGATATTTTAAAGACCTATGGCCCGGATGCCACTCGCTGGTACATGATCAGCAATGCGAACCCGTGGGATAACCTAAAGTTTGACCCGGACGGCATCGCCGAAGTACGAAATAAGTTCTTCGGCACACTCTATAATACTTACAGTTTCTTCAGTTTGTATGCAAATTTGGATGATTTTGACTATGCAGAAGCAGACATTCCTTTGGAAAAAAGACCGGAGATCGATCGATGGATCCTCTCAGAATTGCATACACTCATTAAAAAGGCAGACGATGCCTATGCTAATTATGAGCCTACCAGGGCTACAAGAGCTATTTCAGAATTTGTACAAGAGAACCTAAGTAACTGGTTTGTACGCTTAAGCAGAAGACGTTTCTGGAAAGGCAGCTATGGAGAAGATAAGATTTCGGCCTATCAAACACTGTATACATGCTTGGTTACCGTTGCAAAGCTTGGAGCGCCTGTGGCACCGTTCTTTATGGACCGATTGTATAGAGATTTAACAGAAGGAGTTTCCCAAAAAGCTGAAAAATCCGTACATTTAAGTAACTTTCCGGTAAGTAATGAGTCATACATAGACAGTGCCTTGGAACATAAAATGCAACAAGCGCAAACAATATCATCGTTAGTATTATCGTTACGTCAACGAGAGAAGATTAAAGTGCGTCAACCATTACAGAAAATAATGATACCTGTTTTGGACGATACTACCAGAAAAGAGATCGAGGCCGTATCAAGTTTGATCAAATCTGAAGTCAACGTAAAAGAGATCGAGTTGATCGATGAAGGGTCGGGGATATTGGTAAAACAAATAAAACCCGATTTTAAAAAGTTGGGCCCACGCTTTGGTGCTGCTATGAAAGCGGTCGCTCAGGCGATTACCAATTTTGGTCAGGAAGAAATTTCAACTCTGGAAAAAGAAGGTGAAATTTCTATTCAAGTTAACGAAAAAAATACTACATTGACCCTTGATGACGTTGTGATAAGTTCTCAGGATATTGAAGGTTGGTTGGTAACAAATGCAGGAGGGGTCACGGTTGCACTCGATGTTACAATCTCACCGGAGCTTAAAAATGAAGGGATAGCCAGAGAATTGGTAAATCGTATTCAAAACATTAGAAAAGATGCCGGTTTTGAAGTTACAGACAAAGTGGAAGTAGCCATTCAGAAAGAAATACAATTAGTAGCTGCAGTAGAGCAGAATTTGGAATATATAAAACAAGAGACTTTAACAGAAGTGTTGCAATTTGAAGATGAGATAAGCAATGGAATAGAAATTGCTTTTGACGATATTACAACCCGTTTAAGGATCAAAAAAAATTAAAATTATGGCACAGGAAATAAAAAATCGATACAGCGATAAAGAACTGGAGGAATTTAGAATATTAATCCAGGAAAAGATTGATAAAGCCAAAGATCAACTGGAGCTTATTAAAAGCGCGTATAAGAACGACAGCAATAATGGTACAGATGATACTTCACCAACATTTAAGGCTTTTGATGAGGGTAGTGAAGTAATGAGCAAAGAGACCTCTTCCCAATTGGCAATACGACAGGAAAAGTTCATTAGAGACCTTAAAAATGCATTGATACGTATTGAAAATAAAAGTTACGGGATTTGCCGCGTAACCGGTAAATTGATCAACCCGGAGCGTTTAAAATTAGTACCTCATGCAACGTTAAGCATTGAAGCTAAGAATATGCAGAAATAATTTATTCTTTTCAGAAAAGATAAAACTGGCCCCATTGTAAATAATGGGGTTTTTTATGGCTAAAAAGATAATCTACATACTGCTTTTGATTTCTTTTGTTTCTGAAAGTTTCGCCCAGAAGGTTTTGCAGAAAGAATGGGACGCATCGGGGATATCGAAACTGGTAATTGAAAGCGATGAGGTTTTCAAAATTAAAATAACTTCAGAAAAAACAAATACTATAAAAATTGATACTCATGTTGAAGGTGAAAACTATGAAGATGTAGTTCTGGGTGTGATTGAAAAAGAGGGGTCATTAGTATTAAATACCGGGTATTCGCCATATTTTGAAGCCAAAAACGATAAATTGGCAGCTCATAAAGTAATTGCAATTGAAATGGAAGTTACACTGCCCGAAACAATGATGGTTTCCATACGTTCAAGAATAGCCTCTCTTGAAGGATACGGTAGTTTCAAGTCTTTTGAGGCCGGACTTGAAAGTGGAAATTGCATATTGTATAATTTTAGGGGCAATGCCCTGTTACAAACCAAGCATGGGGCTATTACCGTTTATGCCAAAGAGAATGTAAAAGGAAAGGCAATTTCAAAAAGAGGCATTATACATAATACGCTTCCAATGAAAGGAAAATACACAATAAATGCAGAAAGTATAGATGGTACCATTAGACTCATTCAAACCAAATAATATTGCTATTTTTGCCCTCGAATGCCAAGATGTTTTAAAGGCATTACTGTTTTAACCTTATAAGAAATACATGTCTCTAAAAAAAGCCGCTATTATTATCTTTTTGATCTTACTTGTTGATCAAATTTCCAAGGTTTATATAAAAACACATTTTATTTTAGGAGAAGAAATTCGTGTTTTTGAATGGTTTAGGATACTATTTGTTGAAAATGAAGGAATGGCCTGGGGAGCTAAGATACCCGGGGAATACGGAAAATTGTTTTTAACACTTTTTAGGCTGGTAGCGATCGTAGGGATTGGTTATTGGTTATGGGATTCGGTTCGAAAAAAATCACCCCGAATCTTAATAATCTCCATTGCATTGATTTTTGCCGGAGCCTTTGGCAATATCATCGATTCTGTTTTCTACGGAATTATTTTTAACGACAGCCATCATCAAGTAGCCTCATTTTTAGCAGAGGGAGGAGGGTATGGCACACTCTTTCACGGAAAAGTGGTAGATATGTTGTATTTCCCTTTATGGAAAGGTTATCTGCCGGAATGGATACCGTTTTGGGGAGGTGATTATTTCACTTTTTTTGAACCGGTGTTCAATATTGCGGATTCGTCTATAAGTACGGGAGTAGGTTTATTGATTGTTTTCAATAAAAAAGCTTTCCCTAAGAAAACTGAAAAAGAAGACTAGAACTTGATAGTGAATATAGTACCCAGGTTCACTGTACTTTCCACTTCTATCGCACCTTGCAATGCTTCTATTTGATTTTTAGTGATAAATAGCCCTACGCCTTGGGAGTTCTGGTTAGTATGGGTGTGAAAAGTTTCATAGATATTAAAGATCTTATCACCATGTTTATTGAGGTCTATCCCCAGTCCATTGTCCTTTACCATAAGGTACCGATCGCCATTTTTTCCTTCGTAAGAACAAATGTCAATAACCGGTTTGCGGTTTGGGTGCTTAAATTTAATTGCATTTGTAATTAAATTTATAAAGATACTCTCTATATATGCCGGAATGTATTCAATCTGGGGAACTTCAGAAAAATCTGAAAAGATCTCTGTTTCGGAGGTAGCGATCATATCTTGCAATGAACGCATGACACGTAGCAGTGCCTCTCTAAATGAGACCATCTTTTTATCATCTCCGGCTTTTGTTTGTATGGCTACAATTTCATTTAAATGATTAATGGTAGTGTTTATATTTTTTGAAATTTCACTCAGGTTGTTTTTAAGCTCTGTTTCTTCTTCTTTAGACTCTGCCATGTTCAATAATTCCATTGATAAATGAAGGTTACTGGCATGACACCTTAAATTGTGTGATATAATGTTGGCAAAGTTGAATAACCGGGTATTTTGAGATTCAATGACCTTCAAGGAGTTTTCCAAATTTACCTCCTTTTCTTTAATGTCTGAAATATCCTGAAAAACGCCTTTGAGCCCAATTATTTTCCCTTTTTCATCATGTATAGGCTTGCCAATAGCACGTGCCCAAAACTCTTCTTTGTCGTAAGTAAGCATTTTTATGGTCCCCGTATAGGGATTGCCTATGCTTATATCGTGAAAAGCTTTAACGATCTTGTCCTTAAAATCATCTGTAAAAAAGTCTAAAGCCGAATTAAGGGAAGGCTTATAATCAACAGGAGTTCTTAGAATTCGCCTGGCCTCAGGGTCCAGAAAACTTGTTTTTTTCTGAAAATTAACACTAAACCCTCCTGCAGCTGTCAATTGAGCGATTTCCTTATAATAAAAATCGTCAACAGGAGCATTGGGGTTAACCCTTGTTTCTTCGACCTCTCTCAAGAGAATTTTACTTCTTTTTTGTGTCAAAAAATTCATTAAGCCGTCCATTTTGAAAGGCGAAATATAGAAAAAAAATATGAATTGTAGGATAATTCTTTCAAAACAAATGTTTTAAAAGAATCATTGGCTGAAAGGATAAAACTCCATATTGCGGATAACCCAATACACAAGGGCAATACCAAAGAAACTATAAATGAAAATAGTATTGTAAAAAAGGGATACTCTGTATTTGGTCTCAAAAATATAATTCCAGAGCTTTAGGCCTAAGCTATAGCCTATTAGAGGGAGTGATAAGACCATTAAAGGGTTTAAATTGAAAGCGGTGACCAGGTCTCCGTGTAATAATTGATGTATGGCTCTTTGAGAGCCACAACCAGGACAGTTATAGCCTGTAACATATTTAAAAGGGCAGGGGAGAAAAAATGAATGTTGTGTGGGATTGAACAGATAATACATAAAAAAAACACCCCCAAGCAATCCTAGCAAGAGGGTAATTTTTATAAGTTTATTCGTATTAACCGAGAAGTCCACCTGCTACTCCCACTAACATTAAAATAATGTAAATAACAATAAAAGCTCCACCGGCTACCATGCCCCAAATAGCCCATTTTTTGGCATCATCTGCATGTTTTTGAGCCTCGGCATGATTACCCTGGGCCCATAATTCTTTCACTTTTGTAGATTTAATAATAGATACAATTCCTAAAGGTAAGCAACATAGTACGGTACATATGATTGCCCAAACTAGGTTGTTGTCTGGCGGCGGTCCGGCCGGATTGTTTGTTGTTTCCATGTTTTTTTTAATTGGTTGTTAAATATTTAGATATTAAATATAAAGTGTTTTTTTTTAAAAATGCTCTATTTTTTGTGCGGTAACACAAAAATGTAGTGGAATATCTATGATTTCATGGATGATTTTATCTTCAGGTTCAAAGAAAGAAAGGCCTACAAAAACAGTTTCAGGAGCGCATTTTGCCAGAAAACGATCATAGAAACCTTTGCCATAGCCAATTCTGTTTCCAGTACGGTCATAAGCCAATAGAGGAACAAAAACCACTTCCAGTTGTTTTGGGGAAATTTCTATTCCTGAAACCGGCTCGGGAATACCAAATTTTGTTGGTTTTATCACTGTATTTTCCTGAAGCAGAATATGATTTAATTCTCCTGTACCGAAATCTGATTTAGAAACAACAATACTTTTGTCCTTTCCCTGAAGGATATGCAGAAGATATTCTGTATTTACTTCTTTTTTTTGAGAAATAGATAAAAAGATATGGTAATAGGTCTTATCCCAAATAGGTAACTCTAATGTCTTGTTTGCAATTTGAAGGCTTAATTCTTCAATTTGTTCGTGAGACAATTGCTCACGAAGTACAATGTATTTATTTCGCAGGCCTTTTTTGTCCTCCATTATACCAGTTCTGTAGAGATATGAAATAAAGCATCTCCCTGATACACAAGAGGAGATTCATTAAGGTTGATAATATAACCACTATGCGTGGATTTAAACCAGTAGTTTATTTTTCCGTAAGGATCTGTAATATGGCCAATTACTTCTCCCTTTTCAACAAAAGCCCCTACTTTTGCAACAGGCTTGAACATTCCCGAATTATGAGCCCGTAGCCACCTGCTTTGTGTAATTATAACCGGAGGTTTTGAAGGGGAAGATACTTTAAAACTACTGCGTAACATACCCAAATGGTGTAATACCCTTTTAGACCCGTTAACTCCGGTATTGCTTACAACACGATCAATATAGTTAGATTTTCCACCTTCAAAGAGTAGCATTGGCACTCCCTTTTTCTTGCAGGAATTTCTAAAGGACTTTTTTAAATTCTTCGAATACAAAATAAAGGGAGCATTGAAGACCTTGGAAAGCTCACTTAACATTGAATTGTCTTTTTCTATCCGAATGTGAGGAATATTGAACCTGCTGGAGCCCCCGGTGTGAAAATCTAAACAGTAGTCTACCTGCGGAATGATATCATTCATTAGTTTATAAGCTACCCTAGCAGCCAAAGACCCATTTTTGTTTCCCGGAAATGACCTGTTAAGATCTCTCCCGTCCGGAAATTCTCTGGCTTTTTGTATAAAACCGAATATATTGATAATAGGGATACAGATAGTTGTTCCTATTTTTGGTTTATTAATGCCTTTTGAAATGATCTGACGAACGATTTCAATACCATTTACCTCATCTCCATGGATTCCGGCGGTAAATAGTACGGTTGGGCCGTCAAATTTCGACCTTTCAACATAAATAGGTACATCCACAGGGGTGTTCGTATGCAATTTTGCCAAATTGAAATGGAGTTCTTTTGACTGCCCCGGAAGAATTTCTTCCCCAAGAATGATAAATTTATTTGCTTTCTTTTTGGCCATTTATCTTTTGTTTCTTTCAATATAACCGATAACACTCCTTGAAATATTTTTACCCGTAACAGTTTCTATCCCTTCTAATCCGGGAGTTGAATTTACCTCCAATACTAACGGACCCCGGTTAGACTGGAGAATATCCACACCACAAACCCCTAGCCTAAGTGCTCTTGCAGCTCTAAGAGCAATTCGTTCTTCATCAAAACTTAATTTTATAATTTCTGAAGAACCGCCTCTGTGTAAGTTAGACCTAAATTCTCCTTCTTTGCTTTGGCGTTTCATAGCTGCAACAATAACTCCATCTACAATAATGATACGGATATCTGCTCCATTGGATTCTGCAATATATTCCTGAATAACAAACCTTACTTTTGTAGCCTTTAATGTTTCAATAGTAGAAAGTGCAGACCGATATGTTTCTGCTAAGATTACACCATGGCCATGTGTACCCTGCAACACTTTTATGATTACCGGATTATCGCCAAAACCTTTAAGCACATTAGCTATATCATGAGCATTTCCCAAAACAGTTTTAGGTACGGGAATATTTGCAGCCGCTAAAATTTGAAAGCTGGTCCATTTATTTCTGGATTGTAAAATAGCTTCGGCAGAAACTGCACAAAAAACTCCCATAGATTGAAAATGACGTACCAATGAGGACCCAAAATAAGTATTGGAAGCACCTATCCTTGGGATAACAGCATGCAGGTCGTCAACAGGTTCATTGCAGTAATATACTACGGGATTTCCTTCTTCAATGGCCATTGCACAAAGTGAAGGGTCTAAAACTTCAATAGCGTGATTTCTGGCCCTTCCCGCTTTTAATAAGCTTTGTGTAGAGTAGAGGTTTTCTCCCCGGGATAATATAGCTATGTTCATTAGCAGCAATTAATAGTTGCAAGTTAGCAAAAAATATAACTGTCAAAGATGCCGGGAACGGGGATGCATATGTTTAACAATTTATTTGCAATATTGATGGCGGAAAGGGCAACAATAAAGGAAAACATCAATTATCTTTGAGCTATGGCAGAGGCTTCAGTCACATTACAAATTTCTACACTCCCGGAATCTCCGGGAGTATATCAATATTATGATAAAGATGATAAGCTATTGTATGTGGGTAAAGCTAAAAACCTTAAAAAACGAGTAAATTCATACTTTACCAAACAACATGACAATGCACGTACAAAGTTATTGGTCAAGAAGATAAAAAGCATAAGACATATAGTGGTTGCTACCGAAACGGATGCATTATTACTTGAAAACAACCTTATAAAGAAATACCAGCCAAGGTATAATGTGATGCTAAAGGATGACAAGTCTTATCCTTGGATCTGCATAAAGAACGAACGTTTTCCCCGTGTTTTTTCTACCAGAAAGTTAATTAAAGACGGTTCCGAATATTATGGGCCATATACAAGTATGAGGACAGTTCACACCTTACTGGACCTTATAAAGGGGTTGTATCCGTTACGAACATGTAACTATGACCTGGCCGAAGAAAAGATCCGTGCAGGAAAATACAAAGTCTGCCTGGAGTATCATTTGGGAAATTGTCTGGGGCCTTGCGAAGGGCTCTTTTCCGAAGCACAATACCATGAAAACATTGAAGCCATCCGAAATATTGTAAAAGGTAACTTTAAAGACTCACTAACACGTTTTAGGTCGCAAATGAAAACCTTCGCTGCCGAACTAAAATATGAAGACGCTCAACGAGTAAAAGAAAAGATCGATATACTCGAAAATTATCAGGCAAAGTCTACTGTTGTAAATCCCAAAATTAGTGATGTGGATGTGTTTTCTATAGTTTCTGATGAAAGTTATGCGTACGTCAATTTTCTTCAGATCTCATTTGGTGCTATTATTCGTTCTCATACTTTGGAAATCAGGAAAAAACTGGATGAAACCGATAAACAGTTATTGCAATTGGCGGTAATTGAACTAAGACAACGATTTCAATCTCAATCCAAACAAATATTTGTACCCTTTACCATAGATACTGAAGAAGGGGTAAAAATACATATTCCAAAAGCAGGGGATAAAAAACAAATCCTGGATCTGTCCATTCGCAATGCAAAGTATTACCGAATGGAACGATTTAAACAAGCAAAGATCGTGGACCCGGACCGCCATGAAAAACGAATTATGGCGCAAATGAAGAAAGATCTTCGGTTAAGTGAAGAACCGCGCCATATAGAATGTTTTGACAATAGTAATATCCAGGGAACACATCCTGTCGCTGCCTGTGTTGTTTTTAAGAACGGAAAACCCAGTAAGAAAGAATATCGCAAGTTCAATATAAAAACAGTGGAAGGGCCGGATGATTTTGCTTCAATGGAAGAAGTAGTATATAGAAGGTATAAAAGGATGCTGGATGAGGAGCAACCTTTGCCCCAATTAATCATCATAGATGGGGGTAAAGGACAATTGTCTTCGGCCTTGAAAAGTTTGGATAAATTGGGATTGAGAGGAAAGATCGCTATTGTAGGCATTGCAAAACGGCTGGAAGAATTATTTTATCCGGACGACCCCATTCCATTGTATTTGGATAAAAAATCTGAAACTTTAAAGATCATACAACAATTACGTAATGAGGCACACCGTTTTGGTATAACATTTCATAGAGATAAAAGAAGTAAAGATGCTTTAAATACAGCTCTTGAAACAATTCCCGGCATTGGAGAAAAAACGGTAATGGAACTGTTAAAACATTTTAAGAGCACCAAAAGAATTGCTAAAGCAAGCTTCGATGAATTAGCCGAAGTGGTTGGTGCCAGCAGAGCTAAAAAAATTATTACACACTTTCAATCAACTCAATGAAAAGAGTCTTTTTCATAACATTTCTATTGTTTTGGGGGTTTGTCTTTTCTCAGGATAAAACAGATAAAGACCTGAAGGTTGGTCTGGTATTAAGTGGCGGAGGTGCAAAAGGGCTGGCACATATTGGAGCACTTAAGGTAATTGAAGATTCGGGTGTACGTATCGATTATATTGGAGGAACAAGTATGGGAGCAATTATTGGGGCGTTATATGCTTCAGGTTATACTGCCAAACAATTGGATTCAATTTTTAGGGAAACAGATTTTGACAAATTGATACAGGATGAAATCCCACGTAACGCAAAAACTTTTTATGAAAAGGACGAATCTGAAAAATATGCGCTAACACTTCCATTCGATAAATTTAAAGTTTCATTTCCTTCAGCGTTATCAAAAGGGCAAAATGTATATAATTTATTGTCCAAGCTCACAGCACATGTTAGCAATATTGAAGATTTTAACGAGTTGCCAATACCTTTCTTTTGCGTAGCTACAGATGTAGAAACCGGGAAACCAATCCTTTTAAATAAAGGGTACCTGCCACAAGCTATTACAGCGAGTGGAGCACTTCCTTCATTATTTAGCCCAGTAGTAATTGATGATACACTTATGATCGACGGAGGTGTGGTAAACAATTATCCAGTAGACGAAGTAAAGGCAATGGGGGCAGATATCATTATAGGAGTAGATGTTCAGGATACATTAAGAGATCGTTATAAGTTGAAATCGGCCTTAGATGTTTTGGTCCAGATCAACAACTTCCGGACCATTAAAGATATGGTCAAAAAACGCGAAAAAACAGATGTTTATATAAAACCGAATATAGAAGCATTTACAGTAGTTTCTTTTGATGAAGGAAGTAGCATTATCAAGGCAGGAGAAGATGAAGCTAATGCATTAAAAAGTGAATTATTGGCTGTTGCGGCCAGACAAAGGACAGTGCCAAAACAAAAAATAAACTTCATTACAGGAGATTCATTATTTATAAAAGAAGTAAAGATCGAAGGAATTGAAAAATATACGCGGTCCTATGTTTTGGGAAAGTTGAAATTAGTGACCCCGGCAAGAACTTCTTACAAGAGGTTCAATGAAGGAATCAATAACCTTTCTGCAACCGGGAACTTTCAAGACATAGATTATCATTTTACAGAAGATGAGAATGGTGAAACTACATTGCTGCTTAATTTAAGGGAAAATACCGCAAACACGCTTCTTAGATTAGGGGCCCATTACGATGATCTGTTTAGAACTGCAGTGATGGTTAATGTAACCCAAAAAAGGATCATTACCAACAATGATATTGCATCTTTTGATTTTATTGTTGGAGATAATGTTCGTTATAATTTTGATTATTATATAGATAAAGGATTTTACTGGAGTATTGGCTTTAATTCCAGCTATAGTTTTTTTGATAAAGATGTACCTATTGGATTTGTTGACACAGACTTCCTTAGCAATGTGAATACGCAACTCAATCAAATTTCACTGAAATACGATGATGTTACCAACCGGATATATGTAGAAACACTTTTTAAGCGGATACTATTGCTTGGTATGGGTGTGGAGCATAAATGGCTTCGGTACCTGTCCGAAACCATTGGAGTAGATGAAAATAACATTCCAAGAACAGTTTTTGAGAACACCAATTATTTTAGCACCTACGGATATTTGAAATACGATACATACGACAACATTTTTTTTCCAAAGAAAGGGGTCTATTTTAAAGGAGACTTTCACTTGTACCTTTTTGCTGACGGATTGAACAAAAACTTCAGTGAATTCTCTGTTTCAAAAGCAATGATGGGATATGCTACTTCTTTTTCAGATAAATTATCAATGCAGTTCACTACCGAGGGAGGTTTTAAAATTGGAGGGAAGAATACCAATTCTTTCGATTTTCTTGTGGGAGGTTACGGTTACAAACAATTAAATAATATTATTCCTTTTTATGGCTTTGAGGCATTAAGCCTTAGAGGAGATACCTATTTGAAGTCTGCGATTACTTTAGACTATGAAATTTTCAAAAAAAACCACATTAATCTTTCCGCTAACATTGCAAACGTTGGGGACGGCTTATTTGCTTCCGGGGAATGGATCGATGGGATTGATTACAGTTCTGTAGCCCTGGGATACGGACTTGAAACTTTTCTGGGTCCTGTAGAAGCGAAATATTCTTTTTCTCCGGACCGTGATGAAGGGGAATGGTACGTAAGTGTTGGGTTTAGGTTTTAATATATTCTTAATCATAAAAAGGCAAATTTTTCCGACATTTGTCATTAGGCAAGAGCAAAGGGGAAATATTTATTGCTTTTTTAAAGCTTCTTCCAAAAAGAAGCCCCGAACAATATCTTTTCCTTTTTGTAAAAACAGTATTAATGTAAATTAAAACAAGATGCCACTATATCATAAACTAGGGAAGATACCTCCCAAACGTCATATACAATTTCGTAAACCGGACGGATCATTATATGCCGAACAACTTTTTGGCACTGTTGGGTTTGATGGAATGTATAGCAATTTATACCATGAAGAGCGTCCTACACAGGTGAAAGAAATTAAAGGGCAATACAGTGTAGCACCTAAAATAGCGAAAGCAAATAACTTGAAATCGTATCGTTTGAAAGGATTTCAAGTGCCACCTCAAAAGGATTATCTGGAAAGCCGAAAAGTCGTACTTACCAATAGCGATTGTAACATAATCTTAGCTGCACCCGAAGATTCTTTAAGAGATTATTTTTATAAGAATACAGATGCAGACGAATTGATCTTTATTCATAAAGGCAGCGGGACATTACGTACACTATTGGGTAATTTGGACTTCAAATATGGAGATTATTTGTTGGTGCCAAGAGGAATTATTTACCAGATTGATTTTGATACTTCAGATAACCGCTTATTTATTGTAGAATCATACAGGCCTATTTATACGCCAAAAAGATATAGAAATTGGTTTGGGCAACTCCTTGAACACTCTCCATTTTGTGAACGCGATATTCGTAAACCTGAAGAACTGGAGACGTTTCATGAAAAAGGCGAATTTTTAATGAAGGTTAAAAAGCAAGATGAAATTATTGAAATGGTCTATGCTACTCATCCCTTTGATGTTGTAGGATATGATGGATACAATTACCCGTACGCCTTTTCCATTCATGATTTTGAGCCCATCACTGGAAGAATCCATCAACCGCCACCGGTGCATCAAACTTTCGAAAGCGATGCCTTTGTGGTTTGTAGTTTTGTTCCGCGTTTGTATGATTACCACCCGGAGAGCATACCTGCTCCGTACAATCATAGCAATATTGACAGTGATGAGGTGTTATATTATGTAGATGGGGATTTTATGAGCAGAAATGACATAGAAGCAGGGCAGATCACATTACACCCTGCCGGAATTCCTCATGGGCCTCATCCCGGAGCTACAGAGCGAAGTATAGGGAAAACCAAAACAGACGAGCTTGCGGTAATGGTAGATACTTTTAAACCTCTAAAAGTAACGGAGGATGCTTTAAAAATAGCCGATGATACCTATCATCAATCCTGGTTAGAATAATTTTCTGATTTCAGAGAGATCTATATTCAATGCTAAAATTGATAATGGATATTGCTTTGATCAGAACTAAAAATAATAATGAAATGAGTAAAGAATTAAAATCGGTAGACTACGGACTAGAGAAAATCTTTGAAGGCGCAGAAGACTTCTTGCCATTATTAGGTACAGACTATGTAGAATTTTATGTTGGTAACGCAAAACAGTCGGCACATTTTTATAAAACAGCGTTTGGGTTTCAATCCTTTGCCTATAAAGGATTGGAGACAGGCTCAAAAGATGTGGTAAGCTATGTTTTGAAACAAGACAAAATAAAAATTGTTTTAACAACACCCTTAAACAGTAAGTCGCCAATTAATGACCATATTGTAAAACATGGTGATGGAGTAAAAGTGATCGCTCTTTGGGTAGATGATGCAAGAAACGCTTTTGAGGAAACCACAAAGCGAGGCGCAAAACCTTACTTAGAACCAACAGTAGAAAAAGATGAAGATGGCGAAGTAGTAAGAGCAGGGATTTATACATATGGTGAGACAGTACATATGTTTGTTGAACGTAAAAACTACAAAGGAGTTTTCTTGCCGGGGTTTACTGCCTGGGAATCTGATTATAACCCGGAACCAACAGGATTAAAATATATTGACCATATGGTTGGCAATGTGGGTTGGGGACAAATGAACACCTGGGTAAAATGGTATGAAGATGTAATGGGGTTTGTAAACTTTCTGTCTTTTGACGATAAACAGATCCATACGGAATATTCTGCCTTAATGAGCAAGGTAATGAGCAATGGGAATGGACGTATCAAATTTCCAATTAATGAGCCTGCCAAGGGGAAAAAACGCTCTCAAATTGAGGAGTATTTGGATTTCTATGAAGGAGCCGGAGTACAACATTTAGCAGTTGCAACAGACGATATTATTAAGACAGTAGGAATGCTAAAAGCTAGAGGGGTTGAATTTTTACCACCTCCACCCCAGGAATACTATGACGATATCCCCGGAAGACTAGGTGCTCATATGGATGTTATGAAAGAGGATATTAAAGAACTTCAGAAGTTGTCTATCCTTGTAGATGCAGATGAGGAAGGATATTTGTTGCAAATATTTACAAAACCACTGGAAGACAGGCCTACACTCTTTTTTGAGATCATTCAAAGGATGGGGGCCAAAGGATTTGGAGCGGGAAATTTTAAAGCCCTTTTCGAATCAATAGAGAGAGAACAGGCGGCTCGTGGAACATTATAATTGTAACGTAACAATACTTAAACTCCATCGTCTTGTATGATGGAGTTTATATTTTGGAACAGATGTTGTATTTACAACCTCTATAATCCAAATAACCCAAATTTATGAAAAAGCTATTTACACTCTTTATTTTATGTAATATCACTGTACTTTCGGCTCAGGAAAAAGCATATAGTGACGGAGAGTGGTTTAAGTTTAGAGTACATTATGGCATTGTTACAGCCGGGTATGCCACGCTGGAAGTTGATGATGCCGTGCTTAATGGGAAAGAGGTCTTTCACATTAAAGGCGAAGGTAGGACCACAGGTATTTCCAATTGGTTTTTTAGTGTTGAAGATTACTATCAATCATACGTAGACAAACAAAAAGACATCCCATATCGCTTTATCAGAAAGATTGACGAGGGCGGACATACTAAGGATATACAAATAGATTTTAACCATACCACAAACAAAGCTCTTGTTTATAACAAAAAGCATAACGAAAAGGACCTGGTTTCCTTTCCAAAAGATGCCCAGGATATGGTCTCATCATTTTATTATTTGAGAAACAATCTGGACGTAAAAGCACTTGAAGAAGGAGATACTATAGATATGAATATGTTTTTTGATAAGGAAAATTATAAATTTAGGCTTAAATTCTTGGGTAGGGATACGTTAAAAACTAATTTTGGAAAAGTTCGTTGTTTAATTTTTCGTCCGTACGTACAGGCGGGAAGGGTTTTTAAGGAAAAAGAAAGTCTTACAGTTTGGGTAAGTGACGATGACAACAAAATACCATTGCTTATAAAGGCAGACCTGGCGGTGGGTTCTCTAAAGGCAACATTAACACAATTTAAAGGGTTAAAGCATTCTTTTAAAATTATTGCAGACTAATATATGGACGTAAAACCGGAGATAAAAAAGCTTCTAGAACAATTAGAGAAAAAATACAGTGCTATAGATCAAGATCTGGATACTCATTTGGAAGGATTGTTATATAGTGAGCCCATGACCTATTGGGACTATATACAAACAGATGCTCTACTAAACCTTCAAACTCAAAGAACGACTCTCCCCGATGAAATGGTATTCATAATGTACCACCAGGTCAATGAGCTATTGTTTAAAATGATCCTTTGGGAAATTGCCCAGGTTGCACATAGTGAAGATATAACAGCTGAGTTTTTCTCTACTAAATTGATGCGTATTAGCCGTTATTTCGATATGCTAACCTCTTCATTCAATATTATGGGCGATGGTATGGAAGTGGCCCAATACATGAAATTTAGAACTACACTAACACCTGCAAGCGGATTTCAGAGCGCGCAATACAGAAAGATCGAATTTGCTTCTACAGACCTTATAAACCTTATAGATGCCCGATTTAGAGAAACGATTGACAGAAATACACCTTATGAACATGCTTTAGAGCATTTGTACTGGCAGGCTGCAGGAAAAGACTATAAAACAGGCAAGAAATCGTTTCTGTTAACTGCTTTTGAAGAGAAATACAAAAATGAATTCATTGCCTTTACAAAAGAATATAATACAATAAATTTGTATGCGAAATTTAAAGAGCTTCCAAAAGACGTAAAAGAAGATCCAAAATTACGGAAAGCAATGCGTCATTATGATTATACTGTAAATATCACTTGGGTCATGGCGCATTACCATGCTGCTAATAAGTATTTAAACACAGGTGATGAAGCGGTAGAAGCAACAGGCGGAAGCGAATGGACAAAATATATGCACCCAAAATATCAAAGAAGAATCTTTTTCCCTGAATTATGGACAGCACAAGAACTAGAAGATTGGGGAAAAGATGTGTAGACTACTAACAACCACCAAAAATTGAAAAGACTTAAATACGTACTCCCCCTATTTTTTGCTTTTATTGCTTGCGATACAACAAAAGACGACCTAGTTGAAGAAGAAATTGTTGAAGAGGACCCTATTGTTCAAGAATACGGCTATATTTTAAATGATTACAATGTCGTTAGAGATACCATTCGCCCAGGAGATACTTTTGGGGTAATTCTGGATGCCAATGGAGTTTCCCAAAGCAAGATATTTGAAGTGGCAAATAAATTTAAGGACAGCTTCGATGTCCGGAGAATTGTAGTGGGAAAACCTTATGTGCTGTTGAATTCCAAAGACTCCCTAAATACAACACAGGTATTCATTTATGAAAAAAATAAAATTGAATATGCAGTTGTGGATTTTAGAGATACTATTAACTGTTATACAGATAGAAAGCCTGTTCGCTTTAAAGAACGGGAAGCTTCCGGAATAATCACAAGTTCGCTTTCACAAACGATGGAGGAGGAAAATCTGAGCCCTTATATGACAGACCGGTTGGCAAATATTTACGCCTGGACAGTAAACTTTTTTCACTTGCAACCGGGAGACAGATTTAAAGTGGTTTATACTGAAAAATTTATAAACGATACGATCTCTGCAGGTTTGCATGAAATAAAGGCCACTTATTTTGAACACCGTGGGAAGCCTTTGTATGCATTTAATTATGAGACAGATTCTGTTAATCAGATAAGGGATTATTATGATGAAGAAGCAAATAACCTACGAAGAGCCTTTTTAAAATCACCTATAAAATTCAACTTCAGAATATCTTCCCGTTATAATTTAAACAGAAGGATAAAATATTACGGTTACAAGTTAAGACCGCATAAAGGAACCGATTTTGCAGCTCCAATTGGCACACCAATTCTTGCAACAGCTGACGGGGTTGTTACAAAATCTGAAAGACGGGGAGGAAATGGAAATTATGTGAAGATAAGGCATAATGGCACTTACGAAACACAATACCTGCATATGAAAAAGCGTAACTCGAAAGTTGGAGAATACGTTAAACAGGGAGATGTAATTGGCTGGGTTGGTATGACAGGAAATACCGGAGGCCCCCATGTTTGTTATCGTTTTTGGAAAAATGGAAAGCAAGTGGACCCCTTTAAGGAAGACCTTCCACTTTCAAAGCCTCTGCCGTTAGAGTATCATGATGATTTCTTCACATTTATGCTTCCGTTAAAGGACCAACTGGACTGTATTTCCTACTAATTTGGTATTCTTTTGCTTGTTGATAACATTGTTATTAATTAAAGGTCTGTTCCTTAATATCTTATATTTTTCACAGTAATTTTAGATTCATAGAAATTGTTAAGAATTTCTTAACCTTTCTATAGTAGTAAAAGAAATTTTTGAGATACTTTTGCAAAGAATTATTTAACTAAAACTAACACTTATGAAAAAACTTTTACTTTTCATTTTTTTATTAGGCAGTTTTACTGCTTTTTCACAAGGAACTGTAACAGGAACCTTGATTGACGCCGAAACGGGAGATACACTTCCCAGTGCAAACATTGTAGAAACCGGGACCAGTAATGGTACTGTTTCTGATATGGATGGAAATTTTTCATTGAATGTTTCAAATGATCAGGGAACAATAACTGTTTCTTTTGTGGGATATTCTACAACAGTTGTTGATTACACACTTGTTAACGGAACTGCCAATTTGGGAAATATAAGCGTAGGTCTTGACGCTGATTCTTTAGGCGAGATCGTTATTGTTGGAACCGGAGTTATTGATTTAGCTGAAGACAGAAAGACTCCTGTTGCAGTATCAACCATTAAAGCTGAAGAAATTCAGAGAAAAGCAGTAGGTAATGTCGAAATTACCGAAGCAGTAAAAAGTACTCCGTCTGCTTATATTTCAGGACAAACAGGTTTTGGAGATTCTCAGTTATATTTAAGAGGTTTTGACCAAACGAACATTGCCGTATTATTAAACGGTCAACCGGTTAATGGTATGGAAGATGGTAGAGTTTATTGGTCAAACTGGGCCGGAATCGCTGATATTGCTAACGCAATTCAGGTACAAAGAGGTTTAGGATCTTCTAAACTTGCGATCTCATCTGTAGGGGGTACTATGAATATCGTTATGAAAGCTGCCGAAAGAAATAAAGGTGGTTATGCACGTTTTGTAGGAGGTAATGACAGCTACTTCAAAGGAACATTGGCGTACGATACAGGGAAGAATGATAAAGGATGGGCATTTTCCGTATTGGTAGACTACTGGCAGGCACATAGAAAGTGGGCAAGAGGAACTTATGGAGAAGGACAAAACTATTTCTTTGCAGTAGGATATAAACCAAATGAGACACATGCATTTAACTTCTTAATTACTGGTGCACCTCAGTTACACGGACAAAAATGGTCACAGTCTAAAGAAGTTATAGCAGCAGATCCTAAATTCAATCAACACTGGGGATATACTTCAGACGGAATTGAGTCTGAAAGACAAAACTATTATCACAAACCGGTAATGAACCTGAACTGGGATTGGACCATGAGTGATAAAACAGAATTAGGTACAGTACTATATGCCTCTTGGGGACGTGGTGGAGGTACCGGACCTCGTGGAGCAAGAGCGCCAAGAACTGAAGATCCTGATGGTGACGGACCGCTTTTCGGTCAAATAGACTATGATGGTATCGCTGCTTTAAATGCTGAGGTTGGACTTGGAGATAACGATAAAAGAGCAGGATATATAAGAAGAGCATCTGTAAACAATCACCAGTGGTACGGACTTATTTCTAACTTAGGACATGAGTTCTCAGATACTTTTTCAGCGAATGTTGGAGTTGATGTGAGAATGTATACCGGAGATCACTTCAGACAAGTAACAGATTTATATGGTTTAACAGGATGGGCTAATGACAGACCAGACGGAGCTACTGTAACAAATACATTTGACCCAACTCCTTGGGCTGCACTTTTCGATTTTGCAGATGAAGGAGATAGAATTGACTATGACTATTCTGAAGATATTAATTATCAGGGAGTATTCGGGCAATTAGAATATGCTACAGATTCTTTCTCTGCTTTCTTCCAGGGAGCTTTTTCTAATCAATCCTACCAAAGAGAGGGTAGATTTAGTGACCCGGGAACTTCAGAAAAATTAACAAAAACAGGATATAACCTAAAAGGTGGTCTTTCGTACACAATTGATGATACGCATACGATCTTTTTAAATGCGGGATATTACTCAAGACAACCTTACTTAGATAATATCTTCGAATTCATTAGAGTTTCTAATGCTATTATCGAGCCGGAAGTTGACAATGAAGAAATTACAGGTTTTGAAGCAGGATACCACTTTAAGATTGCAAACTTCAGAGCTAATTTCAACGCTTATGTAACAGATTGGGACAACAGAACCTTATTATCCAGTGGTGAAATAGATCCAAACGGAATACCCGGAGATGGTGACGAAATAGAAACAGATATTTTCCAAAGAGGTGTAAGACAATACCACACCGGTGCCGAATTTGACTTTAGCTACAGACCTTGTACGGGAGTAACCATAAATGGTTATCTTTCCGGAGGTAGCTGGTACTACAAAGGAGAGTCAAACTTTGCTATCTATAATGGAGATACCAACGAATTGCTTGAAGAAGCAGATGGTGTTGACAGATCTGGAATTAAAGTATCTACAGCTCCACAATTCGCAGCAGGCTTAGGAGTTGTTGCAAAAATTATAGCTGGACTATCTGTAGATGCAAACATTAATTACTATGCAAATCATTATGAGTATACAGATCTTAATACAACGGAAAATCCTGATAAATTACGTCCGTTCTCTTTGACAGACGCAGGATTAACATATAAGTTTAACCTTGGAAGTAACGACCTTACTTTTAGAGGAAATGTATACAATGTGTTAGACCATGTTACAATCCAGAACTCAGATGCGTTTGGATTCTTTAACAATAACGGTAGAACCTATAATGGATCTATTAAGTATGCATTCTAATCATTTGGATTAAGAATTCTATGAATACATCTTTAAAAAGAGGTTGTTAAAGTAACAACCTCTTTTTTATTTGAAATATCCCTACATTTGAAACAACTTAAATAATTTGATCTATGTACACAACTATTCAATTTATACATTCCTGGTGGGCCTACCTGGTGTTATTTGTGGTCGTAATAGCAACGATCAATGCCCTGGCCGGGTTTTTGAACAATAAGGAATACGGTCCCAAGGATTTTAGGCTTTCGCTTTTTGCATTAATTGTTACCCACATCCAGTTTTTAATAGGCTTGATCCTGTTTTTTGTATCTCCTTTGGGATTACAGAATATTTCCAACAACGGTATGGGTGAAATAATGAAAAACTCAGAGTACAGGCTCTATGCGATCGAGCATCCCATTATCATGCTATTGACCGTAGTATTGATCACTATTGGATATTCAAAACATAAAAAGAAGCTGGTTTCAAAGCCAAAATTTAAAATGCTGGCGATCTTTTATACTCTGGCATTAATTTTAATGCTTAGCAGGATTCCCTGGCAACAATGGTTTGATTAAGTAGAATCCTAAATAAAAAACCACTCTCAAGAGTGGTTTTTTATTTTGCGTGGTTTGGTTTAGTTATTTAATAATTTTGTTACAAATTCCAACCATTCATATTTTGGAATGCTTTTATCCAAATAGTAATCCGGTTGAATACCTTTGTCATCAATAGTCATTTCCGGAATTCTCATACTTCTTGACAAGCTATATCCTAATTCAAATTCTTCACAGGGAGACTTCACAAAATACATATTAGAAATATCTAATACCCCTGCTGTGGTCGTTCCATATAATTTAACTTTCCTGCTTTGTTTTGCTGCTAATAAAAACTGTTCGGCTGTACTTCCATTATTTTCATTAATGATGATTCCGATATTTTTTGGGTAGGGATTTGTTTTGTTGTATGTTGTAACCTCAACGGCAGATGATTCCACATTTACAAATTCACCAATATGTTTGGATAATTTATCATATGATTCTTTAGCCCATTTTTTTTCTTCTTCATTAAATCCGTATTTTTCATCATGTATAAAATCTAACATCCTTTGATTATTTAAAGGTGTTGAGAGATATTCCATTCCAATCATTCTAATAGGATTTGTATAAAGTATTGGCAACAATTCGTAATAGCTATGATCAGCACCGCCACCGTTATTTCTAATATCAATAATTAGATTTGGTGTTTTCAGGATTAGTGCTTTGTTTTTTAAAATAATACTATCTATTACCTTTTTCTGGGAACCGCTAAAGGAAGGTATTCTTAAATAAGCGGTTTTAGTATCAATACTTTCAAAATATGGTTTTTTAGCAGAAATAGATGTGTAATATTGCTCCACTTTAGTATTAGAATCAAAGTTTGGAGCAATTCTTTTAAGGGTAATAAAACCAATTTGAATATAATTATTTCCTATTAGTTGTGTAGAAGGGAAAATTCTTTTAGAATGATCTTTCATATAATAAATTGAAGAATTGTCTTCATTTATTTTGAATTTTACTTGTCCTTTGGTCCAATAAACACCATCGGCTTCTATGATAAACCCAACATAGTTATTTCCTATTTTTTTTATCCCAATCTTATAGGGGCCGGAAGCCCAAATACCTTCATAGTCTATCTCTTTTTTAGAATTAAGGTGTTCTGTGAATTCCTTTGGATCAATAGCTATTTTTTCAGAGTTTTTATATTGCTCAATTATTTCTTCATTACTCCTTTTTTTGGAGGTTTTTGGATTAGATTCTGGGTTTAATTTTCTTATAGTGAAATGGCCGGAACGGAAAAAAGTAAGCCATTCAGAAAGTATTTGTGTACACTCTAAAGAAGAGGTATTATCTTTTACTTTTTTATAAAATATTTCATTGTGGTTTTCATATGCTTGTTTTCCTTTGCTTTCCATAGCATATGAAAATCCTGCATCATTTTCTTCAAATGTTTTTTTTACCCAGTTAAAATTCGATTCACAATTGCAGTTTTGTGAAAATATAACAATTGGAAAGAAAAAAAGTGAAATAAAAATCGATTTGCTCATTTTACTATTGTTTTATCTAAAGACATTAACTTCTGGGATTGGTTACATTTCATCTTTAAAAAACTTCCTACGGAATCCCCTGGCAACAATGGATTGATTAGTAGTCAACAGAATAGAAAAAAGGCGTTCTAAATGAACGCCTTTTTTGTTTTAAGTGTTATAGTATTCTTTGCTTTGAGTTAAATGAATAAGCTGCCTTTTTAAGATCATGCCACATTATCCGGGTACAGTAACCGTAAGTTCTTAATGGAACTTTGCAGTTCTCTGGCCTCTTCGATCAGTACTTTGCGGGCCTGTCTTTTGTTTTCAATTAGCTCTATGGCAACTTTATTTACAATTTCTGTTTGTTCTTTATGGGAAAACTGCTCGGTATTGTTACAAATACAGTTTAAAATGGAATCTATGGCCAGTTGCTTTTCCTTTTCTCTATCTTTTTTAAAAAAATGTAACATGATAATAAGGTTTAGTTTTGGGTCTTATAAAACAAGCTCTATGCCAAAAATATAACTAACTGAAAATGAATTACTTATAATCCATTTGGTTTTGCGATAAACGAAGTTATTATCTGAATAACGCCTACTGCACTTATTACATAAAACAAATATGTCGGCCATTCTTCGTTGATATATATTTTAACGTTTAATACTATTCCTGTGATTAATAAGAACAGACCAAAATATCTAAGAATTAAATTTTTACGATCCATCTTCTTATTTCATTTACAACCAAAAACCTCATGACGAGATTGTTTATAAATGTTTCGGGTAGGACCTTTCAATATTTTCAACAATACTATTAGCAATACTTCTTAATTCTTCTTTATTGTCAGAATATTTTCCAATAGTAAAATAAATCCATTCAACAGTTGGGTAATCACCCGATTTCCCTTCCTTTATACCTCCCTCAGGAAAAACAGTAAACCCTCCATCATATACATCTAATACAAAGCTTTCATTTTCATCAGAAATTTGAATTCCTTCTGAAACGATTTGTTTAAGTTCTTTTGAACTTCTATTTTTATAATAGAATTTCTGATTTAAAACACCTTTAACTCTTGAAAATTGGGTATAAAGTATGCCGTTTTCAGGAATATTATAAATACGCCTACCATCTTTATACTCTTTAGTATTTCCATTATCTTGATCAAAGATTATTACTATAGCTCCAGTGTAATTGTCTGGAATTAAAAAAGTTTCTGATTCAGCATTTTTTTTACAACCAAAGAGTAAAATTACACAAGAAATTAAATAAAATATTTTTTTCATAACTTAATTATTAGTACTTACATTTCCATTTTGTGGGTCTAAATTTTGAAACTGTTTATTCCAATCCTCTACAGAATAACTTGCCCCATTATGACTAACATTTTGTATATGACCATCACTATTAAAATTAATACTCAATGTAAAAGTGGACATTGTTTCATTGTTGTCCCCTGGTAGTGAAAATAACGGAGTTCCATCTGCTCCTGATACTCCTAAAAATACACCTGTACCCGCTGAATCTGTTAAAAATGTTTCGTTAGCAGGGAATTTATCCCAGACTCCTGTCTGGCGGTAGCGGGGGTCACTTTCATATAATTTATAAATTGAATCTCGAATTTCAGTAAATTTTATAAAGTCGCTTTTGTCATTAGAATATCTTAAAATTATTTTTGAGATTTAACTTCAAGAAATTCAAACAAAATAGTTACTACAGGTGCCCTATAAACTAATCTTTTAAAATCCTCTTCGGATACCTGTTTAACCAATTCATTTATGTAATCTTGATTATAAGGATCTAATGCGAATAATTTGTCCATTGCATCAATTTGCTGTCGCAATGAAATTGTTAGATTTTTTTCTGATTCCAAGATAAAATGGGGGCAATTTTGTAAAACATCTGATGAAACATTCAAGTCATTAAAATTATTTTTCTCTACAATTGATAAAATGTCATTGTACAAAGACTTATGCTCTTCCTCTTTCAAATTAATAATTGTATCAATCATTTTAAGGTATTCTGTTTTGGAAGCATTTTTTCCTATTCCTCTTGAAACAAAATAATTTTCTATTTCTGATACTATTTTATAATAATCAATATCTCCTAAAGAGTTGTCAATTTTATAATCAGACTTGTTAATTCTTTGATTTACGCATTCTTGTAATTTATTTTCAAGAACTTTTTCTTGACTCTTACAGGACATACATAGTGCTAAGGCAAAGACAATAATAATGTGAATTCTACTTTTCATATATTTTAGTTTTTAAAATCTGCTTTACTTCTATCAATATCGAATGTTCTATTTAATCGTTTCATATATTTCTCACTTTGATTATTTTGAATTAATAATCTGTTTCCACTTCTTACAGATTTACCTGTAGGAGTTATTCGATTATACTTTAGAATACCTGTATTTCCTGGAAATCTATTTCCTGTTGTACCTCCAAAATCATTAGCCTCAGTATCAATAGCAAAACCATTTCTATCAGCATAAGGATTGCTTGAATACAATTCAAGTTGATATTCTAATACTAAAGATATTCCTCCAACATTAAGAGTTGCTGTTCCATCTATACTGCCAAGTCCTCCTAAAGAAGTCACGGATGCTTCAAATCTATTAGTATAAAAGTCTGCAGGATGAAATTCTGTACCTCCATATGCTTTTGTTACATCATTGGCAAAAACGAATTGATCAAACCTTCTCTGCTGGCTCATACCTTCTGGAGAAGTTAAATCAAGCTTAAGTATTTGATTGCCATTATTGTTTTCAGCTACTGTTTTGCCTGAAACAGCAGTGCCTTCCTCAATTTGGGTATCTCCCATAGTTCCTGTTATAGCTTCTGCCTTTTCTTGACTTATGCCAAATTGTGAGGACATGGTAGATGCACTATCCCCTTTTTCAGCAACGTAAGAAATCTCCCCTGATTCAGAAACTGTTGGAACCCATTCTGCACCCATACCAGTAGGATCTATATAATTTATTGGGTTGTCATTCATGGCTGTATATGGAGACCATTCAAAAAACTCTTCGCTTAAAGGGTCAATTGACAACCAACGTCCAATAGAAGCATCATAATTTCTAGCTCCAAAGTCGTGCCAATTGAATCCGAGTTCTTCTTGGCTTTCTTTTCCTTGATAATCCCAATTCTGCGCCAACGCATTTCCACTACCTGTAATTGTGGTATTATACCCATTTTGTTTTAATCCAAAAGGATAGTAATTAGATTCTTCAATGATCTCGGTAGCCGGATTGATAGTTCCGTTAAGGTCATTATCGCTATAAGATAATCGTATATTACCTAAATGATCTTTGTACTGGAACACATATTTAAAAGCGCTATAGGTGATCTCCCCGCTGCCGGCATCATAGCCTTTTACAGATTTTGTTGTATTGTTGATCACAGGTTCTATATAGCCTTCGGGGTGATTAAAGAATTGTAGTTGCAGCGAGCCGACAGATTCCATATTGGAATATACATAATTTCCTGCATACTCGGTATGTACCGTTGGATTGGTACCGGAGACCAGGGTCTTTTTTAGTTTTACTCCCGTAGCATCATATACATAGGTGATGGTACCGCTTTGGGAACCATTGTTTATGGTGATCTTCTCCGGGAGGTTTAAATGGTTGTAGGTGATCTTTACAATGCCTTTGTTTTTATCTATGGTCATATTACCATTGGCATCGTAATAATAATCATTACCTATGCTGGCACCATCTTTAAAGCCCATATCTTTATAAGCAGGCAATGGAGCATTATCTTCTACTTCCTGTAACCTGTTGGCTGCATAGTAATAGGTTAGGTTATCCCATATTCCATAGGCGGTTTCATCGTCGTTAGAGCCATTGCGTATTAGGGAAAAGATGTTTCCATTACGGTCATACTCAATAGCTTCTACATTATGATTGCGGTAGGCAGTCATACTGTTTATTTTTAACCCTTTGTACCCATTTGCATCTGTGATACGGTTAAGGACATCATAGCTGTAGTTATAGCTGCGAATGTTCTTATCCTCATTGTCTGTTTTCCAGAGGGTCTGTGCAATGTTCCCATTGTAGAGCGGGGTTCCTGTCGTACTACCGTCTATACGGTTGTAATTGATCCTGAAATTGAACAGGTCAATTCTTTTTTGTTTGCCGGCTACATCATTGATATCGGTAAGCCAGCCTCTAATATTGTATTTGTAGTCTACCGTTTGTAAGGATTTATTAATATCGATAGCATAGAGTTCCAGGTCCTTGATCCCTGCATTGGGAGAATAAAAAGAGGTATCTCCCACAAAAGAAGGAAAGGACACCTGTAACTGATAACCTATAACAACCGTACCGTTATGGATATAGTTTATTTGGTCACCCTGTCTTTCCACGGCAAAGGTATCTCCCGATGCATAAGAGTTATTGGGTAGTATCTCTACCACCTGTCCTGCACCGTTACGAGCATAACAACGAAAATAAGACTGTCCATTTGAGAAACGAAAACGAATGTAATAATCCATCCCCCCGGTACCTGAATGTACATTTTCATCATTAAGCCCTACCTGCATAATGTAGCCTTGTTGAGGAACACTAAAAGAGACCCCTCCATCATGTTCTAATACTCCCTTGGTGGCCAGGGCTGCATCCCAATTATGGGTCGAGGTGGTTTTGTAGATAAGGCCATCGGCACCAATGGCTACATCATCTATAGCCGTATAACCGGTTTCGTATAATTCGCCCCCTACTTTTTTACTTATCAGCTGTCCCAGTTCGTCATATTGATTGTGGGCAATTAACTGTGTAGGTGCGTCATCGATCCTTTGCATATGAGTAGCAAGACGCCCCATATGGTCATAGGTAAAATAGTCTTTGGTGGTAATGGCATCATGGCCTGTTTTAGAATGAATGGTAGTGGTCTCCAAAGGTTTTCCTGTAAAATCCAGCTGACTCATTACCACATCATTGGTATCCAGGTATTCATTGACAGAGCGGGTGTAGATCACCTGTCCTTTGTCATCGTAACCTGTAAGAAAGATGATCCAGTCGTTGGTGGTATCATCCAGGACACGCACCCTGCTAACCGTGGGTAATCCTTTGGTAGCATTTGAAACGGTTACACCATAGACTGAAGCCGGAAGGTTCATGGCTCCCATATCGGTCATGGTATCTATATAATCATCGTAATAATTAACGGTAAGGACTTCCAGAGGAGAGAAAGGATAGGCTTGGTTGGCCGTATAGTACAAAGTGATGTCTCCAACCGTTGTTGGAGTGGTTGTTCTTTGTTCATAAAAGACCGTAAGGCCATTAACTAAATTTTGAAAACTTTCACGGGTCCCTACCCCTCCAAATGTTCCGGTATAGGCCACTCTTCCAAAGGCATCGTATTTGGTAAAAAGCCATGTGTTTTCACTTTTCAGGTTTTGATCCTGGGTGAGTATGGGCCTGTCCAGTTTGTCATAGACAATATATTCCCATCCCTTTCCGGGAAGCTTCTTTTCAACGAGTCGATTGCGATAGTCGTATTTGTATTGGTAACACAGATCTCCAAGAATAGTTTGATAACCGGTTATTAAACTTCCATCACTGTATACGATCTGTTCCACACTCTCAGGAGAGAGTACATAGGTAAGGTTCCCATAATCATCATAGATATAATAGGTGTCGTAATAAGTAAGGTCCTGCTGCCCTCCGTTAGTTTGTGTTATAGCGTTTCTTTTAAGAACCACCTGCCCTTGTTTGTTGGTAAATTCATAGGTAATATTAGAAGCCTCATTGGCAGGTTGCCAGTTTTCATCCTTGATCCCTTTCTTTATTAATTGGTTGGCGGGGTAATTCCCCAGTGATATAAGGGAGGGAGTATTTCCGGATAGATTTACCGAAAAGTGAACGACTTCATTGTGGGTATTGGTTTTGTATTCATGTTTAATGGTATGATCTGTATCTGTCGCAGGATTAATTTTCCAATCCATTCCGGGGGCTCCCTGTTCCAGTACTCTGTTTAAAGGAGAGTTTTCAAAACGCTTTTCACTATAGGGGTTGATCTGTGGGGAGGATTGTCTGTCATTCTCAAAATTGTTGTAATAGTAGGAAGTAAGTGTTGGTAATACATTGGTATGATAATCTCCCTGATTGTTTAGAACAGGGTAGGGAAGGTATTCCCTGGGTTGTCTTCCCAGGGCATCGTATTCAACAGGAGTCACCAGGTCTTCACGATTACCTCCTGCACGTTGTGCAATACTTTGTTTGGGCCTTTCCAGGCCATCATAATAGGTAATGGTTTCAATTTTTTGATCCTCGGAAACGTTTCCATCTGTGGTTGCTACCTGATAGATGGTTGATTTAATATAATTTTCAGTTGTAGTTTGTCCAATCACCAAAACGGGAAACAAAACGAGTACATAGATACATAGGTTTTTCATAAAAGATCCAAAATTTATTGGGGAGCGCCCAAAACTATTTGGCTTTTTTGATATCGAATGTGGTACCCTACCACATTGCTCTATAAGTTTTCGATGAAATACTTATACTTTGGCTGATTTACTGTGCCGTAAGAAAAAAAAATGGGTTATTATTTAGGGATATCATTAACCTCTTTAATTAAATAGATATATACGGGAAAATGGTCGCTATAACCACCTGTGAAGCTACCGCTTGTATGGCTGCGGTATGGATAGCCTTTATAACGCCCACGTAGGTTAGAAAGATAGGCCTTGTTATAGATTCCGGCTTTATAGAAACGATAACTTGAATATTCTTTTTTGAGTAATTCCGAAGAGATAATTATCTGGTCAAATAAATTCCAGCTATCACGCCATGCTAATGTTCCGAGCCCTTTTTTGTACATGTCCTCCATGGGATTGTATAACCCTTTTAATGCTA
>JANQOS010000020.1 GCA_028285705.1 Altibacter sp. | reverse complement strand
TTACCCTCCATTAGCGATTGTTAGCCCTTCGTGCGCAAGTTCGAGTGTTTCCACTGCGACTTCGTTAGCATCGGATTTAAGGTCTGTCCCTGTTATTTTAGTGGGCCATGCATTGGATAGTGTCCATGTCATGGTTGGTTTTGCCGATTCGTCCAACAGTTGGATCACTACGGTTTCCCTTTTAATGGTATTCATTTTAATAGCATCGTACCATTTCCAGAAATTATTGTCATTGACAAATATTCCTTTTTTTAGGGTTACGTTTCCTGTTTTGGCGATTCCCGGCATTTTAATGGTCGAGAACAGTTTACTATCGCCGTGTCTGTATTCTATAGGCTGTGTTTCTGTTTCTAATCCGGATATTTCCTGGAATGAAACGGTATCATCTTGTGATCCCAGTTTTACCGTGAAATAAAATTTCGATAAGGGCCACACATTATCTTGAGCTTCTCCTGCCATGATGTTATGATTTTAAATGTTATACAATTTGTTTTTTAATTAAGCTTTTTGCTGTTGTTGTTGGAATGTAATTTCGATGAATTCGGCTGGATGAGACAGTGCTACTTTGACCGATATTCTCATGATTCCGTTTTGAATGTCATCATTACTCATTGTTGTTCCCAGTCCTACGCTTACGGAAAATGCATCTGCAGGTTTAGGGCCAACGAGGCCTCCTTGTTTCCATAGTCCGGTTAGGAAGTTACTGATCATGCTTTGCACGGTCACCCATGTATTAGCATCGTTTGGGTCAAAGACATATGCTTTGGCCGCATCTTTAATGGATTGTTCGATGTAAATTAGAGTTCTTCGTACGTTGATGTATCTCCAGTCGTTGGAGTTTCCATCGAGAGTTCTGGCTCCCCACACAAGATTCCCCATGCCTTTGAAAGCACGTATTGCACAGACGGATTTACCGTTTATGGGTTTGTTGAGGTCTTCCTGCATTTCGTGGTCTATTTTCACGGCTGGCGCGATGACGTTTTGTACCCCCACATTGGCCGGGGCTTTCCATACACCAATGTTATTGTCTACAGAGGTATAGATTCCCGCCATAGCAGCACTGGGAGGCATAAGGTTTAGCTTCCTCTTTAGCTTTCCTAGGATGAATGCATATTGTTCACTCAATTTCTTCATCGCGGCATCGGCTTTTGAAACTTCGACTGCTCTTTCATCCGGTGTAAGGCTGGTTACACCCGTAGGAAGGAATGTAGCATTTGTTAGATATGAGATCATATTGTTAACCTCTTCCTTTTTTATTTTCTTATTATCTGCAAACTCATCTGTCAATATATTTGCAATAGTTTGATAAGAACTCGAGTCTATATTTTTGATCGAAAGATCAGAATCCTGGTAAATGGTTGTATGTAACCAGGGATAATACACTGCCGCATAGCTATTGGATTTTGGAAGGATAGGATTCACATTGGACCTAAAGGCATTCACACTAGCCGTTGGGTCATCTTCCGGTTCGTTAAATCCACCGGGAATATCCAAAATAGCCACTCTGCTTGGCATATCCTCACCACAGTGATTTATCATCTTGCTCTGTAAGGAGAAAGCATCATTGACATCAAGCTCAACAGCATCCGGGATAACCAGCATGGTAGGTTCCGATTCCTTTTTAAGCAGGTCAATAGCTGCATTAAAGAGCTTTAAATCGAAAGGAGTTGAATTATAATCACCAATGCTCAAAATATAGCAATCCCCACCTCCATTGGCATAGAAAAATTTAATAGCACTATGTAACCTGTTGATCTGGGTAGTAGGAGGGATGGTATATTCTATTTCGTTGATTTTAAAATCAGCCGTTTTAATATCCAAACTGGTCCCTGCTGTTGGAAAGGTAGTACCAGTTTTTATAGGCCCATAGATGGTTGTTGCTGCCGTATCAAAGTAAAAGTCATCTTTTTTCCCCGTGTTAGCAGATGTTGGTGCTCCTGTACCTGTTACAAGAGGAGCTCCTGTTGAGGGCCACGCCCCTGTTGTTTTTGGGCCATAGATCTTTTTACCGCTCGTATCATAAAAGTATTGGCCTTCTGTAGCATTTGTAGCGGCAGTGGGTGCTGCAGTCCCAGTTACCAAAGCGATCCCGGTTGAAGGCCAGACCCCTTCGGCTTTTGGGCCGTAGATCTTTTTAGCAGTAGTATCAATGAAATATGAACCGTCATCGCCAGGAGTAGCTGCCACAGGTGCCTTATTGCCTGTTCCTGCAATAGTTATAGCTGCCTCCGCCCATGAATAATCGTCTTTGGTGTATATTTTATTTTCGGTAGTATTTATATATAGATTATCGGGCACACCCAACTTATCACTTGGGGAAGACGCTCCCGTATATAAATCTGTGCTGTTGAAAGATGTGCTTTGGGGTGGTAAAACTTTAAAAGAAATGTTTGGACGTTTGGTAGGGTCCGGGTCTACATAAATGGATTGAAAATCGGCTAAAGAGCTAATCTTTTGTGCTTTTTTAAGCAGACTTTTTCCTTTAAAGGAGGTCTTTTGCGTATACCCAATGAACACCGGTATGGCGGTTGGCACGGGTACTACAGAGTTCCCAAAAGCATCCAATTCTTTGATGTATACTCCGGGTGTTTTCATAGGTGCTGACATAATTTTCTATTTTAAGTTAGACATATATTATAGTTGTTGAACAGAATGCATTTTCATTCTCTTCAGGATTAATTATTTTTAATTGTTCTGCGCTGGGATTGGGGAGGTCGATTAACAGATCGGCTTTTCGGTTCACCCGGCTATCAATATAGGTTAAGGATAATTGAGGGTAGGTAGAAAGAGACTCTTCTAATTGTAAGGGAGTGGATGATGTAAATACGGATGCTGTCTGTCCACCTGTAATTTGTTTTTCCACAGAAGGAGTAGTAAACTTTTCTTCATTTTGAACGGTTAAACTCACGGTTTTTTTTGTCACGGACCATAACTTTGGAAGAACTACCTGATACTGCCAGTACACAAACCTAGCTTTGAATTGGAGTGTTAGTTTTGCCGTTTCTTGTGTAGTATTGATCAATTGTGGGACATTGATATGCACTACTCCAACACACTTTTCTGAAAATACCGTATCGAAATGATAAAATGTTTCTATTTGTTGCCCATTGACCCAAAGCTGGTAATTGCCACTTGCCAGGTAGGCCGGATTGATGGACGGATATTTTTTTTCTGAATCCGGTTCTTTCTGAATGGTAACTCCCTGGTCATTTTTTATTTCAACCAAATTATTGTCGTCCGGAGGGGAAATAGGCAATATTGTTTGCCTTACTGTAACCAGATCTTCAGCAGTTATATTTTCGCCAGCCTGAAGCGTAGTACTATTTTCAGAATTTTTAAAATAATACATCTGTTGAGGCGGAATTGGAGACAGGTCGGTATAATTTGAAAATAAAGGGTCTTCTATTTCCAGTTGAAAATATAAGTCATTCAGGTTTGAAAATTGAGAAGATGCATCAAAGCTAGTTGGCTCAGGACCCGCTGAATGAAATGAAAACAGATTTTTCTTTTTCTGAATTAGAATATCATAATCCCGTAGCTTTTTAGCAGTTTTTGAAAATGGAACGAGCTTGATGACCGGGCACATACCTTCTTTGAAGTAACTGTTCAATACTTCAATGTTTAACCAATTATGATAGTGTACGTTCATTTTAATTTTGTTTCGGGTTCAATTTTTTGCCTAAACCTGTAATCGCAGGAATCTCTTTTTTAATAACTTCTTCCTGTATCGTGATCATCCGCATTTTATAAACAATGGATGGAACATATTTTGCGCCTATCCCGCTCCAGATATGACTGAGTTCTGTGATAGGAATATTGAATATTTCTAAAGTTAGTTTTGTTAACGGGCTCTGCATTGCCGGGTTCTCTTGTTTTGTGAAATATGGGTTAGCCTGCAAAGCGGTTATCACTGCCGAAAGTCTTTTGAACGCTTCCAGGTAGTTATCTGAATCGAAATTTGCCGATATCAACAGGTACAGGTTAAGGTATACGGGAGGTGCAACTTTTCCATACGTATTGCTTCCGTCCTTTTTATAGTTGTCAAGTGATTTTCTATAAGTTTCATGTTCCATATTAATTACAGAAATGACAACCTTGTTTTCTACATTTTCTGCTATTGTTCCATCGGGATTTATTAAGCTACTTGCAATTACAGTGTTTTTGTCCAAGCCAAGAGAGGTTTTGACCGCCTGGTTCAGAAAATCTGTTAAAAATGTAAGTGCCTTTGTAATCATATTAGCTGCTTTTGTCTTTTTTAACCATAGTTTCAATAGCTCCGACAACTGCCCGGGTAAAATAAATACCTGCTATACTTAGAACATAAGAAGCTATAAACAGAGGTTTTCCTTTCAAAAATTCATTGAGATATGTGACGATATCCTTTGCATATGTTTCTAAGGTATAAGTCATTATAAATGCTATTGGTATTGCCAATAATGCTGCAAATAGTACCCATAGAAATTCTTTTGCCATAAATTTTTTAATAGCGGCCAAAAGTTTTTTCAACTTTCCCTCTTCTTTGGCTAAAGCCTCTTTTTCTTTTGCTAGTGCACCACTCATGGTAAATCTTTATGAATTTTAGTAATCGTTTTACTTATAAAATAAAGGGCAATGGCACCAATAATAAAACCTACTATGAGCGCCGTTGACTTTTCTACAATTATATTTTTCCATCTTAAGATGACTAATAGAAAAACCAATACAATTGCTGTGTAATACACAGTAAAAGCTGTATTGCCGAAGAAGAACATTCGTGTGTCGGGTTTGAACATGGATATGATAAATCCGGCCCCTCCAAATAGCACCACAAATGCCATAGCGAAAATTAGAAGGCTTTTATAATCTGAAATTTTTTCCAGCAAACCTTCCAGATCTGTAAGCATAGCCGATACCTTACTCAAAAAACTCTGTTCTTCCGGGGGAGTACCTGGAGGAGTGTCTTTGGGAGGTGTTGTTGCACTTGTATCGGTATTAGTATCCGGCACCCGTTCTGAGCCGTCCATATTTCCTTTAGTATCTCCGGTATGTCCTTCGGATTCATCTCTGTTTGGGGGAGGTGTGGTACGGCAGAAACTAACTTCAATGGCCCTCCAGAAATCGGGATATCCTTTATCATAACCCAGCGCCCAAATACCCATTCCATTGATTCCTTTATTTTTAATTAGATCGAGTTTGGCAGACATGCTATATTCACTATCCACCCAGCATTGCCTAAATTGATTTTTCCCATTGTCATCAATGATATAGCTATACCACATACTTTGGCTAATAGAATCGTATCTGGGAGTAGCATTGGCATTGGTCATTTCAGTTTTTATGTAATCGAAGGTCCTTGGGCCAATATGCTTTTCTACTTTAGAACCTCTTTCTCCACTTTTTGTATTCCATATATATCCGTAGAAAGGCAGGGCTAAAATCAATTGGGATGGAGGAACTTTATTTGCCAGATAAAAATCTACGGATGTAGTGAGGTTATACGGGTCCCAAATTTTCCCACTGTTTAAGGGAGCTACCGGACCTGCAGCTTTGCTGGAGATTCCGTAGTAATCATATCCCATAATGGCAAACTGGTCCACGATAGGAACCAATACTTCAAAATCCAGATATTTTTCCCAGTCTACCGCTGGCACTGTAAGATAGATCAGATAATCTTTATTGACTTTTTTTAACTCCTGATTGAGTAATGTGATAAAACTTGAGAAATCATTTTTTTGTGACTTCAAAACTCCTTCAAAATCAACACAAACCCCCTGTGCATTTTGGCTTTTCAGTAACTGTTTTATTTGATCAATGAGCGTTAGTACTGCGGTATTATTTTTTAGGAATTTTCTATTGTTGGAATTTCCGAAATTGGTAACCGTTAGCAATACGTTGTTACCATGTACTTTAGCCGAATCTATTACCGGAGTGGTTTCCCAATCATGAATTGTTTTAGGGTTTCCGGTATGGGGGTCAAGTTCGTACGAAAAATAGGCAATGGTCTTAAGGAGTGAATAATTTAGATTTTTGTGCAGATCCTTATCCCATGAAGGATACCATCCAAGCACTTCGTAATTTAACTTATTGCTATTGATCCGCTTATACGGACCTGCACTTGGGCCGTTCTTATTAATTGAGTTACGATAATCATAATTTCTTCTAAGGATTTTTTTATGCCGCCGAACATATTTTCTGGCTAAAGCGGCAGGATTGTCATTATGAAAGAAATTTTTAAAAGACAATAGTTTTTCAATTACCGAAAGGTCTTTTTTGAAAGCACTCTCCTCTTTTTTAACAGTCTTAGTTGAATCTTCCTGGCAAAGAACTGTATTTCCAATAGAGCCAAACCAACAAATTGTTAGAAGAGTATATAATACCGCAGATTTTATTTTTGGGTATAAACGCATTAATACTTTTTTTAAATCAAAATACTTCGAGCAATAATCAAAAAGAATAACAACAAATTGCCAGATTCTACTTTTGAAACAGTAACTGTTTTTGTAGATAGATTTGAGATAATAAGATTAGAAAGAAACTCGGGAAAATCAAATAGGTATTTATACGTAATTTATTAAGAACCAAGAGAAAGACTATTTGATAAAAGTCAAGTTGACCCCGAAAAAAGGAGTATTATAAAGCAAAGCTAATCTTATAATAATACAACTTAATGCCTATAGCTGGAACTGAAACAGTCTAATTTCATATCTTTTTTAAAGAAATTTATAATACCAAAAAATACATAGTAGGAGCCGCTTGAAATAAGTTTTTAAAAATTCTGATTTATTATTTCAACATAAAAAACAGTACTTTTAATATGGCAATGAAAATCTCTTTTTTGAACACAAATCTCTAAAAAGTTGAAAATAATATCGTCAATCGTATTAACACTTCGAGGCAAACTGTAAGTAATACACTTGGTTTACTACGAATAAATGGACATTATGATTCTGAAAAATATTAATCCTCCGAAGAGATCAAATGTATTAATTTAAGAACTATACAACCAGCACTATCAAAAAATCACTAATTATTACTCAGCTTAGTAATTTACAAGATAGGGAACCTGCACATGCACTTGTGAATGGACTTGACCTGGTCATTGTGAAGTTTGATGATGAAGTCTCGGTACTGTATGGTAGATGCCTGCACCGCGGGGCTCTTATGGCCGATGGTTATATTGATGGGCATAATATTATTTGTGGGGTGCATGGATGGGATTATCGTTATGATACCGGAGTTTCAGAATATAACAACAAAGAGATCCTGCATAAGTTTAGCACCAAGATAGAAGGAGATGATCTATATGTAGATGAAGCAGAAATTGAACAATTTTTAGCAGACCATCCTCAACCTTTTAACCGGGAAGAGTATTTGGGAGCTTATGCAGATACGCATCCGGAAGACACTGAGCCTTATACAGGATATATAAAGGAACTGGCAAAGAATGGTTTGAAGAATTTGGGCCACCATGGTTTTTCAGCTTCTATGGGGGTAGACAGAAATACTTTGCCCAAGTGGAGTGATATTCAATTTTTACCAGCGCAATTGGCAAACAGGCCGTTGTTAGACGAAGAAGAAGTTGCCACAAAAGTAGTTATTGGTCCCAAGGCTAAAAAGCCACTTGTGATCGATATTCCATTATTTGTAAGTGATATGAGTTTTGGTGCTCTTTCACGAGAAGCAAAAATTGCTTTATCTAAAGGAGCAGAGTTAGCCGGAACTGGAATTTGTTCGGGAGAAGGAGGAATGCTTCCTCAGGAACAGGAAAATAACAGCAAATATTTTTATGAGTTAGCTTCAGCTCAATTTGGATTTTCGTGGGACAAATTAGACCACGTACAGGCTTTTCATTTTAAGGGAGGTCAGGGAGCTAAAACAGGAACAGGAGGGCATTTGCCGGGAAATAAAGTAAGTAAAGAAATAGCTTCGGTTAGAGGACTTTCTGAAGGAGAAACAGCAATATCACCGGCAACTTTCCCCAATTTTCATGGGGTAAAGGACTTTAAAGCATTTACAGAAAAAGTAAGGGAATATACAGGAGGAATTCCGGTTGGATTTAAGATCGCTGCAAGCCACATAGAGAAGGATATTCAATTTGCGCTGGATGTGGGCGTAGATTATATCATTTTGGATGGCCGGGGAGGAGGAACGGGCTCTGCACCTACTATTTTACGTGACAATATTAATGTCCCAACTATTCCGGCATTGGCCCGTGCAAGAAAATATCTTGACGAGGTAGGAGCAACAGATATTACTCTGGTCATTACAGGAGGGCTTCGTATAGCGGAGGATTTTGCAAAAGCATTAATGCTTGGAGCAGATGCCATTGCAGTATCCAATTCGGCTTTGCAGGCTATTGGCTGTTTGGGAATGCGCGCCTGCGGAAGTAACAACTGCCCAGTTGGAATTGCTACACAAAAAGAATCGCTTAGAAACAGGTTGATCATTGATTCTTCTGCAAAACAACTTTACAATTACTTTAATGCTACTAATGATTTGATCAAAGTAATTTCCAGGGCATGTGGTTATGATGACATTTCGAAATTTAATTATAACGACCTTTCTACTTTTAGTTTGGATATGAATCATTTAACCGGAATCAAATATGCCGGAACAAACCCCTAATAATAACCTATGGAGAAAATGTTACATCTTGCTGCGCAATATCTAGCGGCAGCAGGGATAAGTTTCTTAGAAAAGAAAGAGGACGACAGCCATACCAATATTGGTTTTTCAGTAGAAGAGGGAAGTATGTATACACGCCCGTTAAATGATATGGCAGATACTCTTTCTCTAAATTATGAACGATTTACTTTGGAATGGAACTCATTTGATACCCGAACGATCTTCAGGCTTAACGGAGCAACCCATGAAGAGGTTCTTATATGGCTCAATGAGGTTATATCTTCTTCAGGCTTCAGTACTTCTTATATTTATAAGTTTCATTATGACTTACCATATTCAATTGAAAAGAACTTCACCTATAAATTACTCAATAAAAACAGGCTACAGGAATTATTGCATTTTAGAATTTTAGCTCAAATGGTTTTAGAATCATTTCTTGAAGAACACCGGTTAAAATCTGAAATTAGAGTATGGCCACATCATTTTGATACGGGCGCTTTTGTTACTTTGGAAGAAGGCTCAGGAATTTCCATTGGGTTGGGGCTTGCTGTTCCTGATAGTATTTGTAGTAAACATTATTTATATATGAGTGGCTACAAAGGCCATGAAAGTTTGGATACTTCCGGCTTTAAAGATTTAAGTCTTGGAGAATGGAGAGCAGGAAGTTATAAAGCCGCTATCTTACCGGTAAATGGTATCGATGAAAAGAAAGCTTTGAGCTTTTTTAATGAGGCTTTTTCAGTTTATAAAAAACACTACTAAACTACCGATTAATTTATAGTCGCTCCATTGTTTACACCATCGGTATCTGGGTTTACAAAAACCAAATTACCCTCAGGTGTTTCGGTCATTAGGATCATTCCTTCGCTATCTACACCACGTAAAGCTCTGGGAGCCAGGTTTACCAGGACAGTTACTTTCTTTCCAATAATTTCTTCAGGAGTAAAATTTTCGGCAATTCCCGAAACAATAGTACGTACATCGATCCCTGTATCTACTTTTAAAATTAAAAGTTTTTTTGCTTTTGGCATTTTTTCGGCTTCAATGATAGTACCAACACGCATATCGAGTTTAGTGAAGTCATCAAATTGGATAGTGTCTTTTTGAGGTGTTACAGTTGCATTCATAGCTTCATTGGCTTTTTTACTGGCTTGTAATTTATCTAATTGTTTGGAAATTTGTTGGTCTTCTATTTTACTGAACAATAGCTCTCCTTTTCCAATAGTATGACCTGTTGGAAGTAGCTCTGTATTCAATGTAATGTCGTTCCATATTGGTTCTGAATCGAGTTGGGAATGCCCCAGTATTCTTTTCAGTTTTTCTGAAGTAAACGGAAGAAACGGTTCACTTAACACTGCTAATGCCGAAGCAATTTGCAAAGCGATATACATGACCGTTTTGGTACGGTCTTCGTCTGTTTTTATGCTTTTCCAGGGTTCTTCATCTGCCAGGTATTTGTTTCCTAACCGGGCAACATTCATTAGTTCCATTTGCGCTTCGCGAAAACGATACCGTTCGATAGAACTTGCTATTACATCGGGGTAGGCTTGCAATTCTTTTAGAGTTTGCAGGTCTGCTTCAGAGAATTCCGAATGTTTTGGAACTACCCCATCGTAGTATTTGTTGGTTAATACTACCACACGATTTATAAAGTTTCCAAAAATAGCTACCAACTCATTATTGTTACGAGCCTGGAAGTCGGCCCAGGTAAAGTCATTGTCTTTGGTCTCGGGAGCATTGGCTGTTAATACATAGCGCAATACATCCTGTTGACCGGGAAATTCTTCGAGGTATTCATGCAACCAAACTGCCCAGTTCTTACTGGTTGATATTTTGTTGCCTTCCAAGTTTAAAAATTCATTGGCCGGGACATTATCCGGTACTACATAACTGCCTTCTGCTTTGAGCATACTTGGAAAAATTATACAGTGAAACACTATATTGTCCTTTCCTATGAAATGCAACAATTTTGTGTCTTCACTTTTCCAATAGGGTTCCCAGTCCTTGCCTTTAAGTTTTGCCCATTCTTTAGTTGCCGAAATGTAACCAATGGGAGCATCAAACCAAACATAAAGTACTTTCCCTTCAGCACCTTCAACCGGAACCGGAATTCCCCAATCCAGGTCACGCGTTACGGCACGGGGACGCAATCCATCATCGATCCAGGACTTACATTGTCCATACACATTGGTTTTCCAATCTTTTTTATGCCCTTTAATGATCCATTCCTGCAACCAGTTTTGATATTGATCCAAAGGGAGAAACCAGTGTTTGGTTTCTTTTAATGTTGGTGTTGCACCACTAATGGCACTTTTGGGATTGATTAGATCTGTTGCATTATGTGAAGTACCGCAGTTCTCACATTGGTCGCCATAACTTTCTTCGAATCCGCATTTAGGACAGGTGCCAATAACAAAACGGTCGGCTAAAAATTGTCCGGCCTCTTCATCGTAGAGTTGCTCTGTTATTTCTTCAATGAATTTCCCGCTTTCGTATAATTCTCTAAAAAAATGAGAAGCTGTTTCATGATGTATTTTCGCCGAAGTACGGGAATAGTTATCAAAAGAGATTCCAAAATCTTGAAACGATTGCTTAATGATGGCATGGTATTTATCAACCACCTGTTGTGGAGTAATTCCTTCTTTTTTCGCTTTTAGTGTAATAGGGACACCGTGTTCATCACTACCGCAAACAAAAGCAACGTCTTTTCCCTGTATACGCTGGTAACGCGCATAGATGTCTGCAGGAACATACACCCCTGCCAAATGCCCAATGTGTACCGGGCCATTGGTGTAAGGTAATGCAGCAGTAATCGTATAACGTTTAGGGTTTAGGTTCATAGTTTTTCCGAAAGCACAAAAATAGGGATTTTATCTTCGGGAGCGGGCATCTATAAAAAAGAAAAACCTTCCGGGACAGGAAGGTTTTTCAGAAAGCAAAATTTTATTTAATGAGAATTGATTTACTATAAAACTGTCCGCCTAAGGCAATTCTGTAAATGTATTGCCCATAACTTAAGCGATTTCTAATGGCAGCTTTTACATCGATACTATACTTGCCGGGAAATAATACCTCATTTTTAAGAGTTCCTATTTCCTTTCCCAGTACATCATATAGCTTTATATCTATATGGCCTGTTAGTGGCATTTGTAGCTCGATATAGGTTCTATCATTTTTATAAACAGCCACATGAGACAAACGAGTTACATCATTGAAATCTGCTGAGGAAAGAGTTTGACAAGACAAACCGAGTTCTAAATTCTCATAATTTTGATTCAATAATATCATATTCACTACAGACGGGTCCAGGCAAAACCAATCTGTCAATACACTTGAATATACATTTCTAAAATCTGTAGATGGGATTAGGTTGTCATTAGAATCCCATGTATTTAGATCCGGGTGGGAGCCTACAAAATCACTTCCGTTTAGGCCGGGGCCAAAAAGCATTACGGGGGATGCCGCTCCATGATCTGTCCCATTCGAACCATTTTCATAAGGGCGTCGGCCAAATTCTGAAATTGTCATCGACAGTACCTTATCCTGCATTCCGGAAGCAGTAAGATCATCGTAGAAGTTTTTCATGGTATCTGCCAGGTCCTCTAACAAGATACGGTGATCATCTACCTGATTAGCGTGGGTGTCAAAACCATTCAAGGTAACCATATATACTTTGGTGCCAAGCCCTCCTTTGATCATTCGCGCTACAATTGCCATTTGATTTGCTAATTCTTCGTTAGAGTAAGAAACTGCATTATTGGATGCTACATAAGCATCATGAATTACTCCTGCATAGGTAAAAGTGGTATTGGCCATGGAGCGCATAAAAAATAATTTGTCTCCATACACACAATCGGGGAGGTTGATAATATCGTGCAAAGCTCCATTTACAGCAACATTTGCTAATTGGTCCGGGTTCGCTACAGAAAAAGCATAATTAGTATCTACTCCATCGAAAACCAGATTTCCTATACTGCCAATTTGAATAGCGGGCGGAATCTCAGGCGGATTGATTAAATAATCCGGATAAAGATCTTCAAAATACCGTCCCCACCAACCGGTAGGTTCAAAATTGATATCATCTGTAGAGGCCCATATCTCTGAAGAGCGAAAATGTGATAAATTTTGTTGAGGATATCCTACTCCATGTATCACTTTCATATTTCCATCTCCCCATACAGATTCTAAGCTACTCATATAGTTAGGGATGGCAAAGTCTGCATTGAGATTTATAAGATCATTTTGCTGGTGTCTGATAGTAGGACGCAAATTAGCATAGGTTGCATAATCGTAAACAGGAACAATGGTGTTCAAGCCATCATTTCCTCCTTTTAGCCTTACAATAACCAAAATATTTTCATTGTCACTTTGTGAAAGCGCTACGGAAAGAGGTGAAGGCTTCGATGCAGATATTGCGTTATTGGCAAGCATCATACTTCCTGCTCCGGCCAGGCCCAGAGCCTGAATAAAAGAACGCCTATTCCAGGTAGAATGTTCTTGATCATGTATATGTTTCTCTTCTTTGGAAGAAGATGAACTTTTTGGGATATGGTGATTGTTACACATAGCGACTTTTATTTAAGTTGAAATTCTGGCATTCTGGCAATATGTTTCAGTAGCAGTACCACCTGGTAAGGGGCTTCGGACCAGCTTAAATTCCACAAACCTTGATCGTAGTAGTTTTGAGGAATGTCCCATTTAAAAATATCTGTTGCAATTACGTAATCTCCGGGACTATGCAATTCTTTGGCCATAAAATGATCTACCATCACCTGTGTTATGAATTCCGGGTCGTTACTATCATTGGTTAGCTCACGAGCAAGGTCAACTAATGTAAATTCAAAACCATTGTCAAACAAGAAGTCTACATATAGTTCCATAAGTTGCCAGCGTCCGGTTAGTGTAGAAGAATTGATCCAGGTTTCATCACGTTGCCAGCCGGATACATCGGGAGGATCAAAAATATCTTGCCCTATGAGGCTGGAAGCATAAATAAAAGCATCCATTAAAGTATCATCGTAAAAGAATCCGGTTTCATTTACAAAACTAAAGATCACATCGAAAGGGCTTTTTACTACTACGCCTAAAGCACGTTCATCAAAAAAATGCTCACTTTTAAATAATTCTTTTAGAACAGGGACCAATTCAAAATTATTATTGACCAATGTTTGTGCCAGTGGCTGAATAATATCTTGTTCTATCGTAGCATCAACTTCGGGGCTAACAAAAAACGTATAAAGTTTGGAGCAGATAAAAACTGCAATTTCGTTGGTTCTTTCTTGAAATAATATATTTATTACATCATCGTATCCCCAAAATCCGGTTTGACCAAAGATGGTCTTTTCTCCTGCATCGTGAGTACTGGTATCAAAATAGATCGGGGCCCCTGGTTCTGCCCAGTGATTATATCCGGTCAATGCGCGTGCTGTTTCTGTGATATCGGTTTCCGTATAACCGTTTCCTTCTCCCAAAGTGAATAGTTCATATAATTCACGGGCGTAGTTTTCATTTGGGTTGAAGTTGGTATTTTCAAACCCGTTCAGGTATAAAAGCATTGTAGAGTTTATACCAATATCGTGTACAAAATCTTTAAAATTACCTAATGCATGGGTTTGCAAAATATTGTAATACTGATACAAATAGGGAGAATAGGAATAAACTTCCAATTCGGTCACAAAGTGATTCATCCAAAAGGAGATAAGCCTACCCCTGAGGTCTTCTGAAATAAGGTCGTTTCCACTTTGTATGCGCCACTCAGCTATATATTGCTCGTTCTCAGGTTCAAAATCTGTAAAATCACTTACCACATAATTGCCCCAGAAAGGTGCCGTAGTTGGAGGGAGGCTAAAAGCCGAATCTACTAAATTATCTATGAATTGCCCTGGAGACAGTGCCAGTGCGGCATCTACATCTGCTTGTGATGCGCCAAAACCAAGACGGCGGTACACATGTTTGATTTTGCTGGTATTCCACGGATTTGCACCCGAAGGGACATAGGGAGCAAGTGTAGAAGTATTGCAGGAAGAGTTAGCAATTGTTTCCATAGGTTATGGTTTTACGGGGTTTGTGGCACTTAAAAATACTGAATTATAGCTATTTACAAAGTTTTCAGCATAATTTTAACTAAAAAGTTTAAGATTTTATCTTTTGACATGTACATTTAGCAAATGATTACACCTCCATATTTAAAGTCAGGAGATACTGTCGCTATTGTAGCTACAGCGCGTAAAATATCCGAAAAGGAACTGCGTCCGGCTTTGGACCTGTTAAATGATTGGGGCCTAAATGTTATTTTGGGAAAAACAATTGAAGCCGAACTTGATCAATTTGCAGGAGATGACCTGCTGCGATCGAATGATCTTCAGCAAATGCTGGACGATCCCGGTATTAAAGCCATATGGTGTGCCCGGGGAGGCTATGGTACGGTACGTATTATTGATCTGCTGGATTTTTCAGAATTTAAAAGGGCTCCGAAATGGATTATTGGTTATAGCGATGTTACCGTTTTACATTCACATATTCATAACTTAAATATTAAAACCCTGCACGCTCAAATGCCTGTACAAATTGAAATGAAAAGTAAAGAAACGGCAATGAGTATTAAAAGGTCGCTTTTTGGAGAAGCGTGTAAAATTAACTTTGCTACAGAAGGAAAATTAAACCGAAGTGGAACAGCGACCGGACAATTGGTAGGCGGAAACCTTTCTATTTTGTATTCGCTTTGCGGAAGTCCTTCTGCGATCAATACGGATGGAAAAATACTCTTTATTGAAGACCTTGATGAATATTTATACCACATAGACCGTATGTTACAGAACCTGAAGCGCAATGGGATGCTTAAGAATCTTTCGGGATTTATTGTTGGTGGAATGAGTGATATGAATGATAATACTATTCCCTTTGGGAAAACTGCCGAAGAGATCATACGGGATGTGGTTTCGGACTACGACTACCCTGTATGTTTCAATTTTCCTTCCGGGCATGTAAACGATAACCGGGCCTTGCCATTGGGAGAACATATGACCTTGGAAGTCAATGAAAAGGGAGGGAGTCTCAAATTTTATTAAATGGCTTATCACAATGAATTAGGAAAAATAGGCGAACAATTGGCAGTAGATTACCTATGCGGCAAAGGATATGAGATTTTAGATCGCAATTTTGTTTTTAACAAGGCAGAAATTGACATTATTGCTCAAAAGGGCGATCAAATTGTTATTGTAGAGGTAAAGACCAGAAATAGTGCCTATTTTGGAGACCCACAAGATTTTGTTACTAAAGGAAAGATAAAACTCCTTGTAAAAGCGGCAAATGAATATATTATAGAGAATAATATTGATCTGGAAGTACGGTTTGATATTATTTCGGTTTTAAAAAATAAAACGATTGAAAAGGTGGAACATTTTGAAAATGCATTTTACCATTTTTAGAGGTTTAATAAGTACGTTTGTATACATTAAGACGATATTTTTATTATCAAAGGATATATTTATAATAAAATTGAGAGATGTCTAATACTTTCCAACTTATAGATATTATACTGCTTCTGGGGATTTCTCAAGGGCTTTTTCTATCTGTTACTCTCCAATTTATTTCTAATACCAATCGTAAGGCAAATATTATCTTATCTGTGATATTATTATTGGCGATGACAATGCTTATAGGGCGTTTTTTATATGTAAGACATTTAAGTTATGTTATTTTCCAATGGAGTTTGGTGGTAGACTCCATTGTTTTTCTTTTTGGCCCCTTACTTTACCTGTACATTAAGCGTTTTCTTTTTAAATCTGAAAAAAATAAATTTTTACCTTTTTATCATTTCATTCCTTTTTTCGCATTACTCATCTTATCTCTGTATTTTGTTTTCGCATACACACCGGAAGGATACTATCAGTTCTTTGTTGAAAAAAATATAATAAAGCTCTTTAATATTATAGCCTTTTGTATGATTGTCTTTAATAGTGTATATATAGTTTTCTCATTTTTATTAGTGAAGAAATTTAAAAAGGCAGAAAAGCAAACCTTGTCATTTGACCAGAATCCGCTAATTTATCTCTATTCTTTTTTAATTGCCTTTACCCTTTGTATTGCAGCCTGGCTTTTTAGTTTTATAAATAGTACTTTATTAGATTCCTATTTCACCTATCTAAGCAATGATAGCATTTGGGTGGCTAATTATGAGAGCATTTGGGTCGCCATACCATTATTTATATATGTTATTGGATATTTTAGCCTGAAACAGCCGGAACTTTTCAGGATTCCCTTTGAAGAAAAACCGAAGGAGAAAAAGGACAGGCTTTCAGAACAGGAATCTACGATCCTCAAAGAAAAAATAGATAGCTTAATGATCAATGAAAAACTATTTCTTCGAAACGACCTAACGCTGGTAGATGTAGCAGAGATACTAAAAACGTCTACAAATAATGTTTCATGGCTTTTAAATAACGTTTATAACAGCACTTTTTATGATTTTATTAATGAGTATCGTGTCAAAGAGTTTGTTTATAAAGTACAGAACAAAGAACATCTAAACCGTACTATTTTAGCTTTATCAATGGATGTGGGCTTTAATTCTAAATCTACTTTTAACAAGGCCTTTAAATTAAACATGAAGGATACTCCCAGTAATTATATAAAGAAGTATCGGGCCGCATAAGTTTTACGTACTGATGTATCCAGACGGTCGATTTAAATGATTTCTAAAACTAGTTTTGAAACCAAACTTAAAATTTTAGAATCATGAAAAAGAATACGATCACCTTATTAATTTGCTTTTTAGTAACAATTCCTCTTTTAGCACAAACAGTAACTACTTTTACAGACGGGACCCCGGATGATGATATTGCCATAGATTCCAACGGAAATATTTACTGTTCCAACTATGTAGGTGATACCGTTTTCAAATTCACACCTTCCGGCGTTGGCACTCCGTTTATTACGGGCTTGATTACACCCAACGGACTCGCTTTTAACTCTAATGATGAGTTGTATGTTTGTGATGGGCAGGGAGATACTATTTATAAGTATGATATCAATGGCACCGAGTTAGAATCTTATGATAATGCAGGTAATTTAGACCACCCATCCGGAATCGTAAAATCATTCGATAGCGATACCATGATCTTTACTGAATTTGTGGGAAACAAGATTAAGAGTCTGGCTCCGGATGGAACAATAGATGATATTTCTTTGGCACCGGAACTAAATGGCCCGGTAGGCCTGGCAATTGATGAGAGTGGGGTATTATATGTGGGAAATTATAATGATCGTGAAATATTCAGAGTCCTTGCATATGGCGATCTGGAGTACATAGCACAGCTCCCAACGGATGGCGGCCCGCTTCCTAATTTAGGATTTATAGCCTATGCCCAGGGGATGCTTTGGGGAACTACCATGGGAAGTGATAAGATCTATGCGGTAAATCCTAATGCCGTAGATGAAATATTTCTTTTCGCTGGAAGTGCTCAAGGAAGTATGGATGGAGACATTAATCAGGCTACATTTAATACACCAAACGGAATTACATTCGACACAAGTGGGAATACTATGTATATAACTGATTTTGGAACAAAAAACCTTCGGATCATCTCTGATGTTGTTTTAGAGGTAGAAGAAATTACGTTAAAAAAAAGTGAGGTTCGGCTTTTCCCAAATCCATCAAAAGAAGTGTTGAATATTAGTGCTTCATTACCACAGCCGGCCAATTATACTATTGTAGCTTCCGATATTTCAGGAAAAGAAATTTTTAAAAAGGATATAATTTCAGGAACCGATCAAATTTCAGAAACGATCAACGTGAGTTCATGGAGCAGTGGAACGTATCTCATAGAAATTAGATTTGACGACTACACAATCGCAAAAAAAATGGTAAAGTAGTAGGTTAGTTGAATGTGAAAGGCCAAAGGATTTATTCTTTGGCTTTTTTTATTTCTAAAAAGTTTTAGAGGTTTCGTAAAGGCTAAAAGAAGGGGTATGATGTAAGTTAACCAGTGAAGGCAAGACAGAATTAATTTAACTCTACTGTATGACAATAAAGTAAGTTATATTCGTATTTTTAGTAACTTATTGCTAAAAATTGCCCCTTATATGGATTCTCTGAAAACATTATTATATTTTTCAATCTTTAACTACCCCTTAAAGAAGGATGAAATATATACTTTTTCTTCTTTGGAGAACAAAATGGCCCTGGAGTTAGAACTTTCCCATCTTATTGAAAATAAGGTTATCTATAAAATTGGCGATTACTATTTATGTTTGGAAAAAGAGAGTTTGGTTAGAAGAAGAACACATGGTAATAAAATGGCAAAAGAGATATTCCCTAAAGCAAAAAGAATGTCAAAATTCATTGCAAAATTTCCTTTTGTTGAAGGCGTAGGTATTTCGGGGGCTTTATCAAAAGGATATCATGATGAAAATAGTGATATCGACTTTTTTATCATTACAACACCTCAAAGGTTATGGATCGCACGGACACTTCTGATTTTATATAAAAAGATCTTTTTGTTGAACTCAAGAAAACATTTTTGTGTAAACTATTTTATTGCCAGTAATACTCTGGAAATAGATGAAAAAAATAAATTTACGGCAACTGAGCTAATTACGCTTATTCCAATGTACGGAGAAAAAGTATTTCAAACTTTTTACTATAAAAATCATTGGACGCAGGAGTACTATCCTAATTACAGTAAAAACGGAAGTCAAATAAATAATGTTAAAAAACCTTTGCTGAGTAAATTTGTTGAGGCGATATTAAAAACTTCTTTTGGAGCTTTTATAGACCGGGTTTTTTTGAAATTGACCTATCGTAAATGGAAACGAAAATTCAGGTTTATTGACAAAGAGGATTTTGATATAGCTATGAAATCTACCAAGAATGTATCGAAACATCATCCCCGGAATTTTCAGAAGAAAGTTATCGATACATTAAATGAAAAATATTCTAAAATTGAAAGTATACACAATATAATCTTAGAACCGGAACATGCTTGATATCGTTTTTTCTCATTCGTACTTCTATAAGTTCGACCTCAAGCAATGGAAGAATAAAACACCTTATCCTCCATTAGGAACCATTTATGCAGCATCCTATCTAAGAGAAAGCGGCTATAAAATTGGGTTATATGACACGAACCTTTTAAACGACCCTTTAGGAATAAAGCCGTATTTAGAATTGCACCGGCCAAAATTATTTGTTCTATACGATGATGGTTTCAATTATCTCACTAAAATGTGCCTGACAACCATGCGAGAGGCTGCCTTTAAGATGATCAAAATTGCTAAAGATCTGGGTTGTACTGTGGTGGTTTGTAGTTCGGACTCAACAGATCATTATAAAAAATACTTAGATGCAGGAGGGGATTTTGTAATTCAGGGAGAAGGTGAAATAACACTCAAAGAATTAGTAGATACAATTGAAAAAGGAGGGGATACCGTGAATATTCAGGGAATAGTCTATAAAAAGGGCGATGAGATCATTGCGAATCCTAAACGCGCTGTTTTAAGAGATTTGGATGAATTGCCTTTACCGGCATGGGATTTAGTGGATATTGATTCTTATAGGAACGTATGGGAATCTGGCGGGAATGAATTTACTCTTAATTTGGTTACAACCCGCGGGTGCCCTTATAAGTGTAATTGGTGCGCTAAACCGATCTACGGTAATAGGTATAACTCACATTCTCCCAAATATGTCACAAAACACATTGAATATTTGAAAATGAACTTTAATGTTTCCCGTTTTTGGATGTGTGATGATATTTTTGGATTGAAACCAAATTGGGTACAACAATTTAATACAGAACTAAAAAAAGAAAACCTTAAAATATCCTATTATATTCAAAGCAGGGTCGATTTGCTTTTAAAAGGCAATACAATTGATGCACTCTATGAAAGCGGCCTTGAAGAAGTTTGGGTTGGAGCAGAAAGCGGTTCTCAAGCTATCTTAGATGCTATGGATAAAGGGACAACGGTGGAACAAATTTATAAGGCAACTCAATTGCTCAAAGAAAAAGGGGTTCGCGTTGCGTTTTTCATTCAGTTTGGTTACCTGGGAGAGACCAAAGAAGACATTGCCAAAACGATAAGAATGATCAAAGAATTAGTCCCAGATAATTTGGGAATATCGGTTTCTTATCCACTTCCCGGAACCAAATTTTATGATAAGGTCAAAGATGATCTAAAATTAAAAGCCAATTGGACCGATTCTGATGATCTGGCCATGATGTTTAAAGGAACGTTTAATTCTAAGTATTATAAAAAACTACATAGATATGTGCACAAAGAATATCGCAAGAGTCAGGCAATTTACTTATTTAAAGAGCTTTTTAGAAAACCATACAAAATCTCTCTTTCAAAATTAAGATCCATAATGCTTTATATTTATTATGCGCCAAGCGCGTATTTAAGTCGTTTTCAATTACTACATATTCAGTATAACAGTAACTAAAGTGACCTTAATTAGACCTCATAAAACTAAAAATAATGTTACTTATCTTACAAAAAAGGAAAACGAATTTAGTTCTCAATATTTAGATGTAAGGCATAAGGAAGGTAGAGTATTAGACGATGAAGAAGTTTCTATATTACCGGAAGTTTTAAAAAGCAACATTAATGGCAGGGAGTGGCTACTAAGAAAAAAAGCTTCAAAAAGATTTATTAATTACCTGAATGCCAGGCCAAATAGTTCGATTTTGGATGTTGGTTGTGGCAACGGTTGGTTTAGTAATTTGATAACCACAAACAACAATAGTGTTGTTGGGATCGACATTAATGTTACGGAATTGGAACAGGCGGCAAGGGTTTTTAAAAAAGAATACCTTCAGTTTGTCTATGGCGATATATTTAAAATAAACGAACCATTTAAAAATAAATTTGACATCATTGTTCTCAATGCGAGCATTCAATATTTTGAAAATTTTAATGCCTTAATTACAAAGTTAAAGACCTTTCTTAATCCTAAAGGCGAAATACATATTATCGATAGCCCTTTTTACAATGATCGTGAACTTTCCAATGCAAAAAAGAGAACAGAAGATTATTATGATCGGCTGGGTTTTCCGGAAATGGCTAAATATTATTTTCATCATTCTATTGAAAATTTAAAGGATTTTAAAATTTTGTATAGCCCCAAAAATGATTTCCGAAACAAGTTCTTTAGAGCGAAAGATTCTCCCTTTTTATGGACATGCTTGTCCATTGAAACTACTGGCAGTGCTATAAAAAAAGGATTTTCCGATATTGCTTATGACTATGAAGCCTTAGATAAAACTTCCGGATTGATTCATTGGATGCGCAATAGAATAAGGAAACACTTCATTGGAACACTGGATACGAACAGTAGTATTTTAGAAATTAATTGTGGTTCCGGAATAGATGCTGTTTTTTTTGCTAAAAAGGGATATAAGGTACATGCAACAGATATCGCCGAAGGAATGATTGGTTTTGTTAGGTCGAAAATTACTTCTGAAAATCTGGATAATTGTTTGTCTTGTGAGGTACTTTCCTTTGAAGAGCTGCATAGTCTGAAAGAGAAGCGATATTCTCATATTTTTTCAAATTTTGGAGGATTAAACTGTAGCTCTCCGGAAGAACTGGAAAAGGTATTCAATTCATTTAAAGAAGTTTTAGAACCTCACGGTTGTATAACCTTGGTAATCATGCCGAGGATATGTTTATGGGAGTTTTTAAAAATTTTCAAAGGAGATGTCACTGCTTTTAGAAGACTTAAGAAGAAAGGTATTTTGGCAAATATTAAAGGAGAGAAAGTCCTGACATACTACCATAGTACAAAGAGAATTAAAGATTTGCTTAAAGAAGACTTCACAGATTTTAAAATAGAAAATATATGTTTTTTGGGACCTACCGGCAACCACATTCATTTTTATGAAAAGCATCCCTTTTTATTTAAAATACTAAGCAGTTTTGATACACTTACCAATAAAATTCCATTTTTGAAAGGATATGGGGACTATTATATAATTTCTGCAAAAAGGAAAAGCAAAATTGAGGATTGATTCTATTATCCGGATGTAAGTTTTTTTGATAATCCGCCTTGTTTTACGATAAAACCAGCATAGCATAAAAACAAAACATATTCTGCTAATACAAGGCTTTTAGCTACCCCTACTATATTTTGACCTATTAAGAAGTAAAGCGCGATAACTAATACAAGTAGCTGAATAACGGCAAAATACAAAATGAAATTCCATTTTTTATGTTGTAACAAATAACTAAATAAAGGTATAATTATGAAGAATATAGGAATAGATAAAGATAGTATTTGTAATGCTTTAGTCGCTAAAGGATTGTTATTGAAATCGTTGAGGTAATAGATTATATAAGGACTAACAAGCCAGACACCAATTACAGATACCGCCGAGATAATCACTGCCAAAAGGATTCTTTTGAGGGTAAACAGGCTTTTTTCGACCCCTGTTTTATTATAAATAGGAAAAAAGCTTACGAACATAGTTCCTGAAACTCCTTTTATAACATTAATGACCTTTTCTGCTAAAGCGAAAAGAGCTGCAAATTGATTTCCTAATACGTAACTAATGATAGGTAGAATAGAATGTGGTTTCAGTAAAGAAAAGAAATTTACCCAGAACAAATTAAATGTTTCACTTAAAAACTCTTTTATCTCCAAAAATGAAATTTGGTAAATTTTAGAAAAGCCAATATGTATCTTTTTTAAATAAAAAAGTATGGCGATCAATTCTGAAACGGCAAAGAAGCAATTAACAAGTAGGCTATTGTCGCTAATGTAAATTAGTATTAGAAATAATAGTTTAGAGAAAAAACCAATGACAAATACAAATTTATTGACTTCCAGGGCATTACAGAACAATGTGGGATTTACAATTTTAGGGATCAACAACGGTAAACTTAAAACCCATAAAATAAGGTGTTGAGGATATAAAAAGTAAACAACAATAATGGATAACAATGCAAGAGATAAGGAGAAAGAAGCCCTAATATAAACTACTAAATTCCATAATCTTATAAAAAAGGTATTACTCTCACTAACACGTTTGGAAACAGTTGGAATATAATAGACAAAACTGTAGTTTGCTATGGAGGCCATTGCCAAAACCAATGCCTGGACTGTAAATATAACGCCTACTTCTTCAAGGCCATATTTATTGATAAGTACCGGAAAACTTATAAATGAGAATAAGTAACCCAGGCCATTTAATAGGAACAGCCAGGTAAAGTTCTTTGCAAACCGGGATATAATTGTGTTGTTTAAAATAATTTTTAATTTAAAAACTACCCTTTTAGTTTTTTAAGGTATGTAATCTTTTTGTATTTCAATAAACGGATGAGTAGTTCCGGAATGCTCCACCCAATTAATTTTGGAGAAGATAGAAAAGAAAACAACAGCCTTTTTTTAAGAGGGAATGTCAGGTTTTTCATTTTAAACTGGCTTTTAATTTTATAGATGTATTTCAAATAACATTCCCTAATAGCATTTCTTTCCTCTCGGGTAATTTTAGATTTGTCAATTGTGTATACCATAAAGGTATCCAGCATCGCATTAAAATGATTTGTGAAAATTAATGTGTCGACCTCCTGTTTTTCAAAAGAATTGGTGCATTTTTTTTTGACTACATCCAATTCGATAGAAAATGCCTTATTAATATCAATTATGCGTTTGGTGGAAATGGTACTTCTGGTTATGGATTTTTTTCGGGAATGTATTTTCAACAAACTCTTATCTACAAAATCTATCCTTTTGGAATTATAGAAGAATTCAAGTAAAAACGGGTTATCTTCAAACCATATCTTTTCAGGGAACTTTATTTTTTTTGCAATCTCAGTCCTATAGAGTTTACCCCAGGCAGTAGGGACAATATAGTTGGAATAGATGCCTTTTATTCCTTCAACAGGAACTATGTTGTCAGGCAATTGTTTCCAGCCGGAAACTTTTATTGTTTTCCCATACTCATCGATAAGAGTAAACTTAGTAATAACAACATCGCTTTGACTTTTGATAATTTGCGATACGCAAATTTCCAGCATTTCCGAAACTAACTCGTCATCTGCATCCAAGAAAGTTAAATAAGTTCCTTTGGCTAGAGCCATACCTTTGTTCCGGGCGGCACCAAGGCTGTCATTTGAAGAATTAATAAGGTGCATATTATTAAATTGGGCACAGTATTCTTCTGCTATAGCTTTAGAGCTGTCTGTTGAGCCGTCATTCACTAAAATAATCTCAATATTGGAATAGCTTTGATTTAATGCAGATTCAATAGCTCTGTGTAAACAAACTTCTTCATTATAAAAAGGAATGATGATACTTGCCAGAGGGGATTGCATATAAATTATAGATTAATAAGTTGAGATACTAATTTTTGCTGAACCTCTAATAACCGGGATACGTTAACAGGAGCTTTCCATTGAGAAGAAGTTAAATGGTCCGCACCTATTAAAATACATATGGCTGAAGCTTTGTAGAATTGAGAGAACGAATAGACCGCAGCACTTTCCATTTCAACCAAAGCACAATCTTTGGATCTGTAGTAGCTAAGCAGGGAAGGAACTTCTCTAAAAGGACAGTCTGTACTCCAGGCAATCTTTTCTTCAAGACTGCAGACATTCTTTATTCTTTCAAACCATTTATGATCGTAACAATCAATCTTTTCGTTATCCGTATAAAAGAAAGAAGATCCTGAAGATGAGTAAACAGTTGAGATGATGGAAGCCTCCTTTTCTTTAACAGAATCATCTAATATTCCTGCAACACCAATAAAAATAAATTGTTTAACACCAAGTTCTCTAAGTTCCTCCAGGAGCATTAACATGGCAGGAGCACCGGAGCCAAACTCCGAGCATAACAGGACCTTGGATTTATATATATAATGGACACCATTGATACCCTTTGCTTTTTTTGTAAATGGAGAAACTATTTTGGAATAAAGGTCTTTTTTTATAGAGATAATGGCTTTCTCGGGAAGTCTTTCAAAATTATAGACATTTCGGCTTCTCTTCCAGGACACAAGATCCGAAACCTTCAACAATGAAGACTCTTTATAAAAATCTGAATTTTTACTATTGAAGAATGACATACGTCTAATTATCTATTTACAGTAAAGCTAGTTAAAATTAGTTAACCGGGCTTTTGAAAAATAACCCTGGGAAATTCTATGCCGAAAAGCTTTTTAGGGAATTTAAAGCAATTTCTACAGAAGAGATGTTTTCAAAAGTTAACAATAACCGAAGCCCGTTGCGTGTTTGCTTTTCTTTCATTTTTACAGCATGGGAGTTGTTTTGTACATACCGGAGTACATTTCCAAATGCTTCGCTTTGATAAAATGGACTCTGTTGATCACTCACAAAGTATCCTATTAACTTTCCTTTTTTCATTACCACACGCTCCAGACCCATAGCAAGGGCTATCCATTTAATACGAACACTGTTAAGAAGGTCGATAACCTGCTTTGGTAATGCTCCAAAACGATCTGTAAGGTCTTTTTCAAATGTTTGAAGCTCCATTTCATCCTTTAACTCGTTTAATTTGGTATAAAGGTTCAATCTTTCTGTAATATTGTTTACATAATTGTCCGGGAACAAGAGCTCAAAATCAGTGTCGATCACAGTTTCCTTTACAAAGCCCTTTTTTTCATGTTCGGTACCGGCATATAGATCTTTAAATTCTTTTTCTTTTAACTCATCAATAGCTTCTGTTAATATTTTTTGGTAGGTTTCAAAGC
>JANQOS010000013.1 GCA_028285705.1 Altibacter sp. | reverse complement strand
AATCTATCATTGATGAATTGGATATACTCCACAATGGCCAGGCATCCGCTTCGTTTACCGGAGAATATTTAATAGAAGACTGGGCCAAAGACCCCTTTGTGTTAGGAGCTTATTCTTACAGTACGGTAGGCATTGGAGATGCGCGGGAGGTCCTGGCGCAGCCTATAGATAATAAGGTCTTTTTTGCAGGGGAAGCCACACATCTCAACGGTCATTATCAAACTGTCTTTGGCGCTATGGAAACCGGCAAGCGGGAAGCTCTTAATGTGATAAGTTCCTTTTAAATAGTTTATTTCAGTAAACAGGCCAAAAGTGTAGCGATTACCGGTGGCAGATCGAATTTATTATTCAGTTTCTATAAGGCCATTCAAAAGATCATGTACCTTCTCACTGTTCCAATTCGCTACACCTGTTTTTTCTATGACGATCTCTCCTTTTTCTGAAATAAGGTAGGTTGTGGGAATGGTCTGTGTTCGCAATACTTCAGGAGGGGTTTGTACTTCAATATAGGCCGGGAAGGTATATCCTTTCTTCTGAAGGAAATTTTGCACCACGGAAGGCTCTTCCGGGGAAACAAAATAGAAATCTACCCGGTCACCATAACTATCATACAACTTTTGAAGCGAGGGCATTTCGGCAATGCAGGGCGGACACCAGGTCGCCCATAAGTTGATTAGGACCACCTTGCCTTCAGATCGTGAAAGGTTTTTGGTTTCAGCTCCCAGGGTTTGCAAACGCCAATCATAATCGATAAGAAGCTCTCTCTCCTCTGCTTCTATTTCCGAAGGGCTAAAAGCAATCAGCCGCTGTGTGAATACCTGTATGGGCGTCCGGGTCTGCGGAATGATCAATAACGCAATAGCAGCCAGAAAAAGTAAATTACCCCGGTTTTTCTTCAAAAAAGTCCTCATTGACAAATAGTAGGTATTGTTTTGTAAAGCTAACAATAGAAGCTATAATAATGCTTAAATTTATTCTAAATTTGTTAGCAACCCTTAAACCAAAAACATGAATTCAAGAAGAGATTTTGTAAAGAAAACGGCAATTGCCGGAGCCGGAATCACATTGGCACCTCAACTTACCTTTGGAAACGGACTAAACCCTTCCAAAGAAAAATTGAACGTAGGCCTTATTGGTGTTGGGCTTAGAGGAACCTATCACTTGAACAATGTATTATTGAGGGATGATGTAAATGTGGTTGCCATTTGTGATATTGATGAAAGGCGAAATGTGATCGCTTTGGAAATGATCAAAAAATTCGGGCAAAAGAAACCAAAGGTTTTCGCTAAGGATGAATACGACTACAAAAACCTCCTGGCACTCCCCGAAGTGGACGCCGTTATTATTTCCACGCCCTGGCTATGGCATGCCCGTATGGCAAAAGATGCAATGCAGGCGGGAAAATATACGGGACTGGAAGTTTCTGCCGCCAACACTATGGAAGAATGCTGGGACCTGGTGAACCTTCACGAAGAAACAGGCTCTCATTTAATGATCCTGGAAAATGTGTGCTACCGCAGAGATATTATGGCAGTCCTTAACATGGTGCGCCAAAATGTATTTGGTGAATTACTGCATTTTAGATGTGGTTACCAACACGACCTTCGGTTTGTGAAACTCAATGACGGTAAGACCGCCTACGGAAAAGGAGTGGAATTTGGCGAAAAAGGAATTTCTGAATCTGCCTGGCGAACACAACATTCCCTGCTCCGCAATGCGGATGTCTACCCAACTCATGGAGTGGGGCCCATTGCTACAATGTGCAATATCAATCGTGGAAACCGCTTTGTTTCCATGACCTCTATGGCTTCAAAAGGTGTTGGGTTACATAACTATATTGTAAAACATGGTGGGAAGGACCATCCCAATGCGAAATTAAAATTCAAGCAGGGAGATATCATTACCTCCATGATAGAAACCGCCAATGGCGAAACCATCATCGTTACCCACGATTGTAATTCGCCACGCCCTTACTCTCTTGGATTCAGGGTACAGGGAAGCGAAGGCATCTGGGAAGTGGATGGTAACAGGATCTATATTGAGGATAAAGCAGAAAAACCGCATCGTTGGGATGATGCTACAGGCTGGCTGGAAAGATATGATCACCCATTATGGCAAAAATATGGTGAAAAAGCGACGGGTGCGGGCCACGGCGGAATGGATTTCTTTGTGATCCATGCCTTTGTTGAATCTGCAAAACAAAACATAGCGCCTCCTTTAGATGTATACGATGCCGCTGCCTGGAGTGCGATCACACCACTATCCGAAGTATCTATCGCCAATAATGGTGAACCTCAGGATTTTCCGGACTTTACACGTGGTAACTGGGTAAAAAGAAAGCCGTACAACTGGATAAAAGATACCTATTAATCTTAGTGATTATAGAAAATAAAGATCGTATTACAATTGTTGCCCCGGGAAGGATCTGCCTTTTTGGAGACCATCAGGATTACTTAGGGCTTCCGGTAATTGCCTGTGCTATTAACAGGAAGATCACTTTGGCCGCTGAAGTAAATTCCGAAGACAATTTCAATATTTCTCTGCCGGATATTCAATCGCAAAGGATTATATCCATTTCTGAAACATTTGAGACATTACAAGCTCGTGATTATTTTGCTTCTGCCCTTCGTGTAGTAAGGCGCTACGGCTGTTTTCCTTCTAAAGGATACAATATTACCATAAAAGGAGATATCCCAATAAACTCCGGAGTCTCCAGTTCTTCTGCTCTTGTAGTGGCATGGATTCATTTTTTACTGAAAGCATTTGGGTGTGAACAACCTGTTACTTCAAAATTCATAGGGCAGTTGGCCCATGAAGCCGAAGTATTGGAACATAGCGAACCCGGCGGAAAAATGGACCAATATACCAGCAGTATGGGGAACATTGTTTATATAGAAACGGGAACTCCCTTTGCGATAAGAACGATTGGAAATTCATTGGAAGGGCTCATTTTAGCAGATTCGGGAGTTGCCAAAAAGACGATCGGTGTTCTTTCCAACGCAAAAGAAAATGCTCTAAAGGCTGTTGACCATATACAACAACACTTTCCAGGTTTTGAACTTGAAAAAGTAACTGTTCCTGAAATTGATGTGTTTTCAGAATATATTCCTGAAAAACTACAGCCCTATTTTTATGCAGCGGTCAAAAATCACGCTATCACTCAAGAAGCTTTGTCGGAATTTGAAAAAAATACTATTGACCTTGAGAAGGTTGGACAGCTTATGACCCAACACCATACAATATTAAAGGACATCTTAAAAGTAACTGTTCCTGAAATTGATGCTATGGTAGATGCCGCTTTGAATGCGGGAGCGCACGGGGCAAAGATCGTGGGCTCCGGCGGTGGTGGAAGTATTGTTGTGATAGCCCCCGAAGGAAAAGAAGAAATTATTTGCAATGCTATTTTAAATGCAAATGCCAAGGCTGCATACCAGGTCACGGTAGCAAAAGGAACACATAGTAAATAAGATGCGTGAAAACCTGATCATATTAGCTGCCGGAGCTTCTTCACGAATGAAGCAGTCTGTAGGTGATTCAATGCTTTCCGAAGCAGAAGTACAAGATGCCAATTCGCAAAGTAAGGCGCTTATCGGACTGGGAAAAGACAATCGCCCTCTGTTGGAGTATCTGTTACTGAATGCGAAAAAGGCCGGCTACACAAATATCATTCTGGTAATAAGCGAACAGGCAAATGCATTTAAAAACCTTTATGGAAATAGTTTTGAAGGATTGCGTATCTCTTATGCAATCCAGTTCATTCCTGAAGGACGTCAAAAACCGTTGGGTACAGCAGATGCTCTATTACAGGCTTTGGAACAATATCCGTATTTGCAAAATGAAAGCTTTACCGTTTGCAACAGCGACAATTTATATTCGGTGCAAGCCATGAAAGCCCTTCGAAGTACGGAAGCTAGCAATGCTTTTATAAGTTATGACAGAGAGGGCCTGGATTTTTCACTGGAACGTATCTCTAAATTTGCACTGGCGGTTTCAGACACTGAAAATTATTTAACAACTATCATTGAAAAACCTTCTGTTACAGAGGCTTCTAAGTATAAGGATAATGAAGGGAAATTCAGGGTAAGTATGAATTTATGGAAACTAAGCGGGCCCCATATCTTTTCGCATTTAAAAGAATGTCCGGTGCATCCGGAAAGAAATGAGAAGGAGCTGCCTACCGCAGTCCTGAATATGTGTAATTCGTTTCCCCGGGCGGTAAAAGCTATTCCATTTAAAGAACATGTTCCGGATCTTACTTCAAAAGAGGATATTTCGGTTTTAAAAAAATACCTGGACAATCATTTTTAAGCATAAAAAACTCCTGAAGACCAGGAGCTTTTTATTTGAATACGCAAATTCGTTAAGCGTTATTTTCCTTTTTGATCAGGTTCAAGGCAGATCCTTCACGGTACCACTCTATCTGTGATTGATTGTACGTATGATTTGCCATAATAGTGTCTTTACTTCCATCGGCATGAACTACTTCTATGGTCAATGGTTTTCCGGGAGCAAAATCCGCAATATCCGTAAAGTTGAAGGTATCATCTTCCTGAATCTTATCATAGTCTGCTTCATTCGCAAAAGTAAGACCCAGCATTCCTTGCTTTTTTAGGTTGGTTTCATGGATACGAGCAAACGATTTTACCAGAACAGCTGCAACTCCCAAATGACGTGGTTGCATTGCTGCGTGCTCACGGGAAGATCCTTCCCCATAATTGTGGTCACCTACTACAATGGTCTTGATTCCATTAGCTTTGTATTCGCGTTGTACATCCGGTACTCCACCATATTCTCCCGTTAATTGGCTCTTCACAAAATTCGTCTTCTTATTGAAAGCATTCACCGCACCTATCAATGTATTATTGGCGATGTTGTCCAAGTGTCCTCTAAAACGCAGCCAGGGTCCTGCCATGGAAATATGGTCTGTCGTACATTTTCCAAAGGCTTTTATCAATAGTTTTACACCCTGTAACTCGGTATCTTTAATAGGCTCGAAGGGGGTTAAGAGTTGTAATCTTTCAGAAGCAGGATTCACTTTTACTTCTATAGCGCTTCCATCTGCAACGGGTTCCAGATATCCGGCATCTTCCACTTCAAAACCTCTTGGTGGTAATTCAATTCCTCGAGGTTCGTCCAGTCGTACTTCCTGGCCTTCTTCATTTAAAAGTGTATCGTTCATGGGATCGAAATCCAATCGGCCGGAGATAGCAATAGCCGCTACCATTTCCGGGGAACCTACAAAAGCGTGTGTATTTGGGTTACCATCGGCACGTTTTGAAAAGTTTCGGTTAAAAGAGTGAACGATTGTATTTTTTTCATCTCCTTTCCTGTCACTTCTGTCCCACTGCCCGATACAAGGTCCACAGGCATTTGTAAATATGGTAGCTCCCAGATCTTCAAAAATTGACAGTAAGCCATCCCGCTCCGCAGTATATCGTATCTGTTCAGACCCGGGATTGATCCCAAAATCGCTTTTTGGTTTTAGTTTTTTATCGATTGCCTGTTGCGCAATTGATGCTGCACGGGTCAGGTCTTCGTAAGAAGAGTTGGTACAGGAACCTATGAGTCCCCAATCTACTTTAATAGGCCAGTCATTTGCGTTGGCTTTTTCTCCCAACTGGCCAACAGGAGTTGCCAGGTCCGGAGTAAATGGCCCGTTAAGATGTGGGTGCAATTCGGAAAGATTGATCTCGATCACCTGATCGAAATAGTTTTCAGGATTCGCATATACTTCATCGTCTCCTGTAAGGTATTCTCTTATTTTATTTGCTTCATCCGCAATTTCGTTTCTATCTGTAGCTCTCAGGAAACGTTCCATTGCATCATCGTATCCAAATGTGGATGTAGTAGCACCAATTTCAGCCCCCATATTACAAATGGTCCCTTTTCCCGTACACGACAGGTTTTTAGCTCCGGGGCCGAAATATTCCAGGATTGCTCCGGTTCCCCCCTTTACGGTAAGAATTCCGGCTACTTTTAAAATAACATCTTTAGAAGCGGTCCACCCGTTCAGTTCTCCGGTTAGTTTTACTCCTATTAGTTTCGGGAATTTCAATTCCCAGGGCATCCCCGCCATTACATCTACGGCATCTGCACCTCCAACTCCTACGGCAACCATCCCTAAACCTCCCGCATTTACCGTATGTGAATCGGTACCGATCATCATTCCACCCGGAAATGCATAATTTTCAAGAACTACCTGGTGAATGATTCCAGCTCCCGGTTTCCAAAAACCAATTCCATATTTATCAGACACAGACTCCAGGAAGTCGAATACTTCACTACTGGTCTCATTAGCACGTTTTAGGTCGGGTCCGGCTCCTTGTTTTGCCTGAATTAAATGATCACAATGTACTGTTGTAGGCACAGCTACTTTTTGTTTTCCGGCTTGCATGAACTGTAGCAGAGCCATCTGTGCCGTCGCATCCTGGCAGGCGATCCTATCCGGTGCAAAATCGACATAATCCTTACCACGTGTAAAGGCCTTTGATGGCATTCCGTCCCAAAGGTGGTTGTACAAGATCTTTTCGGAAAGCGTTAGAGGTTTTCCTACTATTTCACGTGCTTTATCTACTCTTTCGGCCATTTGTGAGTAGACCTTTTTTATCATATCGATATCGAATGCCATAGTTGTCTTTTTTGATTTTTGGTTCTGCGAAAGTACAAAATAAATACTAAATTCAAAAATATACAATGAAATACGATATTTACTGCATATTTTTTGTTAAATATTAAATTT
>JANQOS010000008.1 GCA_028285705.1 Altibacter sp. | reverse complement strand
AAGCATGCCGAGCGCTGGGATACAGCTCGTAAATCTCATATTTCACACTTTTAAACGGCGAGAATAACTACGCCCTAGCTGCATAATCTGAATTATAGTAGGATAATGCCTCGGTCCGCAAGGCGGACAAGCAGGAAGTCTCTCGATGGCCTTGGTTTACGGCAATCGATATAGAGGCTTCGTAAAAGTAAACCTAGTTGGTGCAGGGCTTTGATGTACTAGCGAAACCTAATGGAAGCTAAGCTGTGACTTGGTAGTTTTCGACCGGGAAGCAGACGAAAATCCAAATGAAAACTAAGCATGTAGAAAGCGTTATTGTTGCGCGTTTGGACGAGGGTTCGAATCCCTCCGGCTCCACCTTCGCTCGCCAGAGCTTTTGATCTATCAGAAGCAACGGCGAGTTTTTTTATATTTATACTAATCTATTAACCGAACTCCCCGCTAAGCTTCGGTGGACCCTGTCCACTACAATAACTATGGGAGAATGGACTGTTTATATACTTCTTTGCAATGATGATACTCACTATGTGGGTTGTACTTCTAATAGTATTGAAAGAATCAACAGACATGAAAAGGGATATGTTCACTACACTAAAACCAGGCTTCCTGTCAAACTAATTACCAAAATTGTATTTTCCGATAAGTACAAAGCCTATAAATTTGAAAAATATTTAAAATCCGGTTCGGGAAGGGCATTTATGTATAAAAGGCTTTTGTAATTGTATTCGTTTCGCCTCCGGGGATTCGAAGGCCTGTGCGCCAGCTGGCACCTTCACTAAAAATATCCTGAGGATATTTTTTATACGTTCGGCCCTCTTCGGCTTCACAAAAATCCCTGTAATATATTATGATTACAGGGTTTATTTTTTGGGTTTCTATATAGGTGTAAGATGGATATGGTTTATAACTATTCACTCAATTTCTATTTCATCAATTTCCTTCATTATTCTGTCTGTTTCTATTAGGGCAACTACAATTTTTTGATAATGTAAAATATCATCAAATTCTAAAACTCTGCCTTTTCTATCTTTTAACCACTTTTGAGCTGGTTGATAGCCTCCAATATAAAATTCCCAAGCTACCGAAGGTACATTGTTGAAATATTGCTCGTCATTTATCCAAACTTTGCCTTTTGTTTCATTAATTGGTTCGTAACCAATATCTACTTTGGTTAGCTTTCTTGTAATTTTATTATCACCATCTTTTGGGTAAGTTGCAATATTTTTTTTAGTTTTTAATCTTTCCAATAAATGAATTTCTCTTACTTCTTTACCCAATTTAACTAAATTCCAAAACGTATTTTCATCCTTTGGAGAAGGAATTCTTGGGAAATCTATTTTTAAAAATTCTTTGTATTTTTTTCTATATGTTGGAGAGTGTAAAACCGCATAAATGTAATCTAAAATATCTATTGGTGCAAAAGTGTTTTTGTTACCTTCTTTTTCATTGGTAAATGTTAAACCTATTTTTTCAGCAATTTGGTCTATTAATTCTTGATTTAGGTTTGGTTTACGTTTTTCCTCTGTAAAGATTTCATCTTTTTTATTTGGATAAAGATAGAGAGGAAATAAATATCCCGTTTCTTTTGTTTGGGATGATAAAACGCAGATGTCAGATATGTTTTTTGAAATGAACAAATGTTGGAATGGGAAAGTACTCTGCTGACGACAAGTCAATAAAATTATATTTTCTTTATTGATAATATGAGACATTCTTTTATTCCCAGGTGTTCCAATAAAACCTCTTGTTTTACCAGTATAATATGTATGACGTTTGTCAAATGGACGATATAGATTCATCATATAGCATGAATCATTACCATTATTTAAGATATCTTCTTTTGCATTCAATATTTTCCAATCTCTTGTGTCGTTAACTTGATATTTGTTCCTTAATTCAGATTCATCAAGATGTTTGAAATCAGAAACAACTTCAGAGATTTCTGATTTAGTAAATTGCTTACATATCTTATCTCTCTCGTTCTTAACACCTGAACCTCCTTCAATAAACATATCAGAAATAGAAAAATATTTCAAATAAGTTTTCTTATTTTCAAAATCTTTGGGGACAAAAAAGAAGTAGGGTTCTTTATTTTCTAGAGCGTTCCATTTTATAGCTGAGATAGTGTTATTGAAAAGGAAAGGATATTTTATTTCTCGTTTACCAAGTAGCTCAGAATGATATACTTTACCTAAACTATTTTTCTTTTTCTTACCAGTTTTAACGAAAATATTTATTGAAACTCCTTGCTGTATATCAAAAACATTTTCATCTTTTCCACCGTCATTTGTTGTTTCATTTTTTTTAGCACTACCATGCAAATCAAAAATATAAGTTTTATCAAATGTTTCTAATAGGTTTTTTCGCATTTTCCTATGTGTTATACCATCTATAAAACTATTGTTTGAAATGTATGCTAAAATACCTTCTCCGTTTTTATCTATGTAGTATTGACCATATCTTAAAAATTTAATGTAATCATCATCTAAGTTTATTTTACGTTCGTTTAGATCTTTCTTATAGTCTTTTATAAGGTTCTGAATCCAAATTCCTTTATTTGTACTGCTTATTGAATATGGTGGATTTCCAATAATACACATAACTGGTGTATCTCGTTTTATATAATTGGCTTCATTTGCTTCACTACTTAACCAGTTAGAAAATAGAGTTCCAGTATCAGGATGGTGTTCTTCTAAGGAATTGGTTAGGTATATGTTTAATCGTTCATTTTTAGTTGATTTATAACCAGTTTCGGTTAGTAACATGTCTAATTTTAGATGTGCCATAGCATAGGAAGCCATTAACAATTCAAAACCGTTTAATCTTGGTATCAAGTGTTCTTCTACATATCCACTCCAAGCACCTTGCATCGCTTTAAAGTTTTTACTGTAAATCAACTTTACAACTGCTGCTAAAAAAGTTCCTGTGCCGGTTGCAGGGTCAAGTATTTGTACTTTGTGTACTTCCTTTTCAACTTCCTTATAACCGCTTTTAAAGTTTTTGTTTGCAATATCAGTCTTTACCCTAATTTTTGTTTTACTGGTATCAGCTAAACCTTGTGGTAAATTAAATTCTGTTGTTAAAATTTCATCTACTGCACGAACAATAAAATTAACAACTGGTTCTGGCGTATACCACACACCTCTTGCTTTACGCAATTCTGTGTCGTATTCAGCCAAAAAAGTTTCGTAAAAATGAATTATTGGGTCGTTGGTTTGAGTACTTTTTCCAAAATTCTTTAATAGCTGCTCTACGTTTGTCGCTCTAAAAACTTCCGCCAAGTTGTCTACAACAGTTACAATTCTTTCGTCAATGTCCGGCCCAGCTACATAACCAAAAAGTTTACGTAAAAAAGGGTTCGATTTTGGTATTAATTCGGCTGCTTCTTGTCTGCTAAAATCATTTAATGTTGTATCGTGTAATCTTGCTGCAAACATACCATAAGCCAGTGTTTGTGCATAAATATCGGCAAACCCTTTAGGTTTTAAATCGTGTATTAAAATCTGCTTAAAAGTATCGTATTGCCCTTTTAAAGAGGTATTATCTTGTATTTCCTCATCAGATGTAACTGCCCGTTCTAAAATATCTTGTAGTAAACGTGCTTTTCCAGCCATCATTTCTGCCAATTTTTTTGACGATTTGATAGTTTGTCCAACGTGAGTACAAAAGTCTTTTATTAAGTTTTCAAATTTTGAATAATTTTTGGGAATTGGTTTAACTGAATGGTTTTCAATTTCTCCAATTTTTATTTCGTGAACTAATTTTCCATTTTGAAAGAATTGAAACCAAACATAATCCGTAATTATAAGATTATCGAGTGCCTTTTTGTAACGTCCAAATTGTTCTTTGTAGGATTTACTATTTAAGTCTTTTCCTATATCTTTTGCCTCAATATAGCCCACAGGAATTTTCCCTTTTGTAATTACATAATCCGGATTTCCACAGTCAGTTATGTTAGTAGGTTCATTTGTTATTTCAATTTCTTTAACTAATTCTCTAATTAAAGCTTCAAGGTCACCTCTGTATGAATGTTCAGTAGCATTTCCGAGTTTATATCGTTGGTCTATGTTATCAATATATTGTTCTAATGTCATTTGGTAGATTTAGAATGGCTTAGGGAGAAATAGCCAATACCAAATATAGAAAAAGTAATTAAGCTAATTCTGTATTTAGATTATTCTCTAACATAGTGGACAATTGTGAAGGTATTTTATAACCTGTTAGTTTCTCACTTGTGCAAACATGTTCCCAATCTGCCGATTTCATATTGAATTCATATTCGCCAAAATTGGTTACTAATTTTAACCTCACTACACTCTTCTTGTTTTTTATGGGTAACAAAAATGAAAAATGGTGAACCATACTACAAATACAAATCTCTTAATCCTAAAATAGCCAATGAAATAGAACAAGAAATTTAAAAAGAGAATGTTTCTGCCAGGCAGAAATTCTCAGTGCCACAAAATTATACCATAGGGTTTTAACAAAATAAGTTAGAAGATAATACTAAAAGTTCTTACTACCCTAAAAAAGATTAAGAACACTTCTTTCAAAACATTTTAATATGAAAAAACATTTATTTTTTATCGCAATACTTTTTGTAGGAATGTCCTCTTGCCAAAAAGAAAATACATCCTTATCCAATAAAAATAGTAATTTGATTATTGAGAATGATGAGTCATCAAACAGAAATCAATTATCCAGAATGTCCTCTTCCCTGGATGTTAATAAATTAATTGATAATTCTAATTTGGTTGGTTTGTATACCAGTAAGGAATTTCATGTAGATTATAAATTATATGATACAAAACAAACCTTCCTTGAAGATATTTCAATAGGAAACAATTTGATACAAGCTATATCAATTTTTGATGATTGTAATAATGGAGATTTTGGAATTGGGGTCTATTCTTATTCGACAGATACAAAGAATCTAAGCTTTAACTTCTATAAAGATCAGCAAAGTTATTCTGAAAATTTACCCACAAGCTCTTATATAGTAAATGATATTTTGATTAATGACATTATGTATATAAGGGACATGAAGTATCCCAAGTGTGGTGTTTCTGTCTTCTACTCAGATGGATGGCATGATATGGAGTATACTACAGATTACAATGACCTTAGACTTGAATCCGGTATATATCCTCCGGACCATACTGTAGTTGAAGGAGGTACAACAGGTTGTGGCTGGACTCCTAATTGTTTAAGAATGAATGGAAATCAATGTAGAGGGCATAGTTGCGCAACAATATCTTGTGGGGTAGCTTCTTTTGAAGCCAATTTGGTAGAGAGAAACTATCCAAACTATATCTACTATATAACCGAGGTAGTTCTCGATGAAAGCTACTATAAGTTAAAAGATGATTTTTTGATGAAATCTGAATTAGGGAAAAAATATGTCGATATATTCTATAAAATTCAAGACCATTTGGTAGAAACCCTGGATTTAGATTTGATAGGGGAAATCTTAGCAACACTGCCCCAGGTAAATACAGCTATTAAAGATCTATTAGACCCTTCATTTAATGGAATTATTGTAAATAGTAGTCTTGAAAATAAAATGAGTAGTATATTTTCTAAATCTATTAAGAATTCCAGTAGTCAAATCTATAAAGATGCAATAACATTGTTAGCAACTGATTTCAATAAACTTGCCAATAAAAAGAAGGAAGAGGTTTATCAAATTATGGGGGTTAAATAATATCCTGCAGGAAAACACTATTACAAGTTTTAATATATGAAAAAGATAAAATAGTTGACCTTTTAGTACTGGCTAAATCTTATGTTTCAATTTCCATTAGAAGTATAGGTTTGGTCAGTACTTCTCATTTATTTACCCTTATACCGCAATACTCCGGTTTCGATCTTGATCGCCGTTTTGGCAAGGATGGTAAAGATAAAAGCCCCCAGGGCCCAAATACCTAATGTGACGCCTATCTCTATTCCTGTAGGCGTATACTCGGCAATCTTTCCGTATGGCCCCGGAATAAAGCCCGGAATGATCAAACCAAATCCTTTTTCGATCCAAATGGCTACAAAGAGGATCAAACAGGCAAAGAAGAGCACCCTAAAATTATTTCTCAGTTTATGGAAGGTCAAGATCACCGTTGCAAGCACATTCAGTCCGATCGCGGTCCATATCCAAGGCAGTAATGCCGTTTTTCCTTCCAGGCCAAAGAACAGGTAATAGGCACTTTCACTATGGTGGGTAGGTGCGTAGAATTCCTTGAACAATTCCGAAGCCAACATGATCAGATTGATCTGTGCTGCAACCGTTACCACCATTGCAATTTTTTTGAGCGTTTTGTCCTTGATCTTAAATGCGGTATACGTACGTATAATCGCTAAGACCAAAATGATCAAAGCCGGGCCGGCCGCAAATGCAGAGGCTAAAAACCGAGGCCCCAGTAAAGCATTGTTCCAAAACGGGCGTGCCTGCAATCCCTGGTATAAAAAAGCGGTCACTAAATGGATCGCCACGGCCCAGAAGACGGATAATAATGCACCGGGTACATAGACACTGGATTTTGATTTTTTCCCCTGGTAATGCCTGAAGAGAATATAGAACGGTATTGTAACATTTAAGAACAGATAGCCGTTCAGCACCAGTACATCCCAGGTAAGCATGGAATTGGGAAAGTTAAATACTCCAATCCCCGGGATCATGTGCCATAGTACCGAAGGCCCACCCATATCGGCAATGACAAATGCCAAACACATGACAAGAGCAGCAACGGCAATTCCTTCACCAATGAGCACGGCTTGTTTAAAATCAATATCCTTCAGAACATAGGTTGGCATTACCAACATGACTGCGGCAGCGGCTACTCCCACTAAAAAAGTAAAGTTCGAGATGTACAATCCCCAACTCACCCTGTCGGTCATACCGGTAGCACTTAATCCCTGTTCCAATTGTATGGAATAACAATACATCCCAATTAGCATGACCAATGTTAAAGATGCCATCCACAAATGATATTTTTTTGACCCGTGGGTGATTATGTCCAAACTGTCTTTAACCAAACTTCCAAAAACTCTAAGTCTTCTCATTGTGTTTCTTGTTAGCCTCTTGTTCTTATGTTAGTCATTTTTTGTGTCTTACCTCTATTTATTCGGTCATCAATCCATGAAATACCAGAACTTAGGTTCTGTTCCCAGATCTTCTTTTAACCGAAATACCTTTTTGTTCTCCAATACCCAACGGATGGTACTGTTTGGATCCAGCAGGTTCCCAAAAATGCGTGCTCCGGTTGGGCAGGCTTCAACACAGGCCGGATTCTTTCCTGCCCTGGAACGTTGCACACAGAAAGTACATTTTTCCATAACTCCCTTTTTGCGGAGCCTGTTCCCCAGATAGTGCTGATTTTTATTTACTTCATTTTCGGGTACTTCCGGTTTGCTCCAATTAAAGCGGCGGCCATCATACGGACAGGCAGCCATACAATACCTGCACCCTACACACCAATCATAGTCTATGACCACCAAACCGTCGTCTTCCCGCCAGGTGGCTTCCACCGGGCATACCTCAACACAGGGCGGATTGTCACAATGGAAGCATTGTGTTCCCATATAAAAATGTCCTTCCGCAGGTACCTCATGATAGTAATTGTCATCGGCCTCATTGAAATTGAATCCTTTTCCGTCCTTCATTTCATGGATACGGATATATTGCATCTGCGATTTTCTATCCTGGTTATTTTCTTCAACACAGGCGTTTACACAATCCATATATCCTTGGCATTTCGAAATATTGAAAGCATACCCGAAGAGTACATTTTCTTCTGCATTCTTAGCGGACATATTGATCGTTTTTCCGGTACGGAGCTGATAGGAACGTGTGAGCCGGTCGATGGTCGCTTTCTTTTCGTCATCGGTCATCAACTTATAGTTTCCTTTAAATTGTTCTTCCCAGTCAATTTGCGCTTTCTCTTTGGTTTCGTCTCCGGCCACCAAGCTACAAGATGTAGATATGGCTCCTGCACCTATCATTAGACCTGCTGTCAGTTTTTTAAAAGCGGTGCGTCTCCCCATTTGCACATCGAATACCTGGTCAAAACCATCTTTGTGCCTCTCTTCCCCAAACGTATTTTGCTTAGAGTTACACGTACCTTCTGCATTGCCACAACCACATGCCGTTGTTTCTTTTCTTTTGTTCCCAAGGTCCAGAGAGAACCATTTTTTCTTGTTGTCGCTCATACCTGATTATTTACGTTCTTCAACCTTTTGCGTGTTGTACCTTTCCGGCCACTTCGATTCGAAATGTGGTTTATGAGGGTCATGACAGTTCACACAGGTCATAGATGCCCGAGGCGGAGCCCAGCTTTCTATACGTTTTCCGTGTGCGCCTCCTGTCCAATCGGTAAATTGCCTGGTGTGGCACTGGCTACACACCTGGTAACTCCTGTCGAAATCGATCGTTTTCAATGTTAAGCTCTTCAGATGGTCCATATCGTTTCCATCGTGGCAGGTGATACAGTTCATCGTGTTCTCGTCTGCATGGTTCAACTTAATGTTCCAGTGTGCCTTCTTCAGGTCCTTGCTTTGCATTTGGTCCAAAGGCTTGTTATGACATTCCGTACAGGCATAGGATTTGATCTCACCCTTACGTTTCGGGATCCGGAAAGTAATTCCATTTTCCGTAACCTCGATCATGGTAAGGCCCTCAAGGTGTTCTTCCGAAGAAATGGAAATTCCGTGATAGTCTTTACTCTCAGCTTCTATCTTATCGGTAATACTATGATATTCCTCTTCGTGGTGTTTACACGAAGCAGCCAGCAGGACTACACATAGAATACCAATTATTTTATAGATAACATTATTGTTCATGAGGGTTGGCTCTGTTAAAAATTCCTGTTTCTTTGGTTTCTTTATCGTTTGGAACGTGGCATTGACGGCAATTGATACGTTCCGGATGTGTTACCCGTATTTCTTTTGGCGCACTGGGCCCAGCATGGCACGCCAAACAATTTTCGCGTAATTGTAATTGATGTGGTATGGCCGGAGGGCCTCCCTCCAAAGCACTGTTCACTCCAACTAAAGGAATGGTCCCCTTTTCAAAGTTGGAGCCTTTAAACACCGTTTGGGACTGCTGTGGCACGTGGCATTGACGGCAGTTTATCATTTCGGGATGTGGCGTTACGGGTGCGTATGCATTGAATTTTTCGGCAAAGCCTCCGTTCTCATGGCATTTCAGACAACTGTTCTCTCCCATATTCCGCTCGTTTTCCACATCATGCGGAATACTTGGAGGAGCTCCGTAAAATGCCCTGTTATCATAATACGTACTTAAGGAGCGTTGATATTTTTCGTCAACAGCCATGTTGGCATATTCCAGTGCATATTGCGAACGTTGAAAAACTCCTATTTCCGAAGGGATCACCGGAAGTTCCTTGTCCTTTTCAACAGGAACATATGCTTCTTCCAATCCTTCATAGTAACTATAGTTCCAGACTGCAATAAAGGTGATGAACAAAAGCACGAACAATGATATGATACCTAATCGTTTCCTCATAGCCTTATGCTTTTTCTACTTTGACGGCACATTTCTTATAATCCGGTTCTTTTGAGATCGGGCAAAAAGAATCCAATGTGATGTCATTGATCAACATACTTTCATCAAAAAACGGAACGAATACCTGCATTGGAGCGGGTACACCACGCTCATTCACCGAGGCGGGCAGTACGATCTCCCCCCGCCGGGTCGTTAGCTTCACTTTATCCCCGGTACGTATTTGCATACGTTTTGCATCTCCGGGATTCAGTTCTACGTAAGCATGTGGCA
>JANQOS010000003.1 GCA_028285705.1 Altibacter sp. | reverse complement strand
TGACATCTCCATGGAAGGCAAGCTCTTTTTTAACAACCCCCACTTCGGCAACCATTAACTTTCCGCCGTGAAGGCCCGCTTTAAATTCCGGAACCAGACCGTATTTTTCCTCATAATAATTTGCTCTTGATTTTAAGAGGTTCTGAAATTCGAAGAACAAGGCCACACAATTATTATCTGCCAACCCCCTTTTATAGGGCCAGCTCAATACGGCTTCGTCACCTACATATTGATAAATTTCGGCAGCATGTTTGGGAACAATATCATTCAGGTCATAAAAGCAATCCTGGATTAACTGGCTGTATTGAAAATGTCCCAGGCTTTCTGCAATGGTTGTAGAAGATTTTAGATCTAAAAACATGAAAATACGCTTTTCTTCCTGAGGCTTTTTATACTTACCCAAAAGCATCTTCAGAAATATTCCTTTTCCAAACTTTTCATTAGCGATCTTTATAAATGAAAATACTATTGAGACCAGAAGCACATATAAGAGTGTTACTCTAAACAGTTTATCTTCCCACCACCAGCCACGTTCCACATCAATATCAACCCCAAAGCGATGAATGGCAAGTTGTTTTACTTGTGTGGATACAATGACAATAGTAATGAAATAGACCAATGTTTTTAAGATGATCTTAAGTCCGATACTTATTTTGTGGGAGGTAAATCTTTCAAAAAGGAGTTCGATGTTCGCAAATATCAAACCAATTAAAAGTCCGGAAAAAGCAAACAACCGCAGTAAATTTTTCATTTGCATGGCTTCATTAAAATCTGTATCAACTGTAATACCGTCCATGGACTCAAGGCCATAAAACCGGAACAGCCCCCATAAAAGCATTGCTATGGTCCAAAAAACAACCGACTGCCATAAATGGTTGAGATATCCTTTTAACTTCTTGTTCACTATTTATACGTTTGAGTATACAATGTACATATAATTTTATTTATTTATAATTCCTAAATGAAAACAGAAAATGGTTCGTATACAAATCTGTCTGGTACTTTTCTTCTTAGTTTTAATATCAAAAATTTGTCATAAATTGTGAAACAGATGGCTTAAAACTGTTTCCGTAGATGTTTCATATAGAAAACTCTGTTCCTAAAAACCTGCTGCTAAAAGAACATATAGAGTACTATTACTTTTTTAAATCTGATAACAATGATTTTAAATTGGGTTTCACCCATTACCCTCATTACAGGACTACACTAAATGTCTATTTAAATGCTGAAATCAATATTACGCAAACCGGAAGGGCAATTACATTTAATCCGGACAGGAGAATAAGGTCCATATTTACTAATAACAGGGATTCAGCAAAGAAGGCAACCGTTAAGGGAAACATAAATTGTATAGGAATTGTTTTTAAACCTTTGGGATTCAATCATTTCATAAAAGATTCTTTCTATAAAGTTATTCCAAATCCGGTATTGTTCTTTGACAACTATTGGTTGGACCTCAATGAAGAAATGCCAGCTGTTTTCGAAGCCGCTTCAATTAGTGAAAAAGTAAGGTTATTAGACACCTATTTTTTGAAATATCTAAATTCTTTCGAGAATGATACATTCAAAGACATTGTTGACAGAGTGATGCGATCCAAAGGAGCTGTAAAAGTAAATGATCTGGAAGCGCAATTTGGAATTAGCAGGCGTACTTTGTTACGGTTGTTTCGCAAGCATCTGGACTGCTCAGTGTCTTATTTCAAACAAATTGTTAAATTCAGGTCTGTATTGGATGAATCTCAGCAAAAAGTTGAAAAAAAAATACTTACTGAACTGGCATACACCAATAACTATTATGATCAATCTGATTTTATAAATCATTTTAAATCTATGGCAGGCGACATTCCTAAACAGGTGGTGACAAAGCTTATAACAGTAGGGACGAAAGATATGCACTGGAAATTCAATAAATAATACTATCATGTCCCAAAAATCCAATTTTTAAAAAAGTGTACTCTTTACTTTTGTCTTAAAGTAATAACCTTGAATCATTTTACAATACGAAACAATTAAAAACGGACATGAAAAAAATAATTTTCTTTTTAGTAGTACAGGCTTCTCTATCAACTTTCGGACAGAATTATAAAGATTCACTGACAATTGGGTTAACACATATTATCAACAACTCAAAGATTCCCGGTATTGGAGTTGCCATAGTAAACAATGAAGGAGTAGTATATAAGACCGGTGTTGGATATGCCGATGTAGAACAGAAGATTCCGTATACAACGGAAACCATTCAGAATATCGGATCTATTTCAAAAACATGTATTGCTTTTGGATTAATGAAATTAGTGGAAGCCGGAAAAATTGAACTGGATGCTCCTATAGATCGTTACCTTGAATTCAAGATCGTAAACCCTAATTTTAAGGACGTTCCTATTACTGTACGGCAACTCGCCACCCATACTTCTTCGTTGACAGATGGGAAAAATGATATGACAATTGAAAAAACCTATTTGTTTTCGGGGGATATCGATTTTAAAGAAAAAGACTTGCCCGAAGATTATTATGAATATTTTCAAATTTACAGGCAAAACAAAAAAATGAAGATGGAGAAGTTCTTAAAAGAGATCTATCTGCCGGAAGGCGCACTTTACAGTACCGATAACTTTCTGAATAGACCTCCGGGGGTTGCTTATCAATATTCAAATTTAGGCTCAACTGTATTAGCACTTATCATAGAAAAGGTTGCAGGGAAAAACTACGGAACGTATATAAAAGAAGTCCTCTTTGAACCGTTACAACTAAATTCTTCTTTTTGGAAATTACAAGACATCTCCAAAGAGCGATTAGCCTCGCTTTACCTTTCAAACGGATTAAAAATTCCACATTATACGTTAATAACTTATCCCGATGGAGGATGGTTTACTAATATAGATGACTTCAGTAAGTATTACGTAGAAATGATAAAGGGCATAAATGGCGAGAGTACATTGCTTAAAAAGGCATCGTATAAAGCTATGTTTAGCAATCAATTAGTTCCTGAAAGATTACCCAATATTGAGCCGAATAAAACCAAGGGGTTGATGTGGTCGGTCAATAAGGAAGGAGACAATGTCAGTGCAGATGGTGCAGATCCGGGAGTTGGAACTTTTTCTCTATTTACCACGGCCGGAAATGCAGGAGTCATAATTTTCAGGAATATGAGTTGGGATGGGGGTGATGACATGACCAAAGACATTAGAGCAATTCAACGAACTGTTTTTCAATACGCAAAGCCTATATTACAGCAGTCCAAAAAGTAACATCAAAAAACAAGGAATATCATACGATCTCTTTATTAAATGTCCTGAAAACAATTAATAAATTTTAGAAATTGTTTGTTGTTTTAAACACGAGTGAGAAGGTTGTAAAAACTCCAACTTCCGAATTTACCAGTAAATTCCCGCCATGCTTTCTCATTATATTTTTGGACAAGCTTAAGCCAATTCCGGATCCATTCTTTTTGGTAGTGTAAAAAGGAATAAAGATCTGGTTCATTATCTTTTCCTCTATTCCTTTTCCATTGTCATGAACACTAATGACCGTTTTGTCAGACTCTATGGAACAATTAATTTCAATGGTTGGTTTTTCACATCCTTTCAATGCATGAATACTGTTATTTATTAAATTGATCAAGACTTGTTCGATCAATTTGGTATCTGCCAAAATAGTAGCATTTGCGGGTATACGAGATACTACCATGCTAATATTGGCTTTTTCAACAGCAGGTGTCATTAATAACTCTATCGATGCCAAAAACTTCTTAACATTGACAGTTTCCAAAATAGGAACAGGAACATTGGAGATCGTTCTATAATCCTTAACAAATTCTAACAGGCCATCAGACCTTTTCTTGATGGTATTCACAGCCACATTGATATCGTAAATATCTTCATCATTTAATGTATTTATCTTTAAAAGTTTTCCGTCTTTATCTTCCGTAATGGATTTCACCGTTGAGGCTAATGAGCTAACGGGCGTAAAAGAATTCAACATTTCATGTGCCAAAATACGGATCACGTTATGCCAGGCTTCTATTTCCTTTTGCTCGATCTCTGACCGAATATCCTGAAAAGTAATAATAAGGTAGGATTTACCTAACAATTGTATTTCTATTGTTTCTAAGGACAATTGCTTCTTTTCGGTTTCATCACCAAAGTCCACTAAGGTTTTTCCGCCATCGGCTGTTTTCTTTATTTCACGGACCAGCCACGGAACATTATTTGCCAAACGGTACCAGTATTTGTGTTGTGGTTGCTGAAG
>JANQOS010000183.1 GCA_028285705.1 Altibacter sp. | reverse complement strand
TAACAACTTCCGGGGGGGGAGCATTGGTATCTAAGGATGATGCTATAAAAGAAAAGGCTATTTTCTTATCGACTCAGGCCCGTGATAAAGCGCCACATTATCAACATTCTCATATAGGTTATAACTACAGGTTGAGCAATATATGCGCAGGGATAGGTCGTGGGCAAATGGAGGTTCTGGACCACCATGTGGCCCTGAGGCGTAAAATGAATTTGTTTTACAAGGATCTTTTTCAAGATTGGGAAGAAGTCTCTGTTTTTTCCGAACCTACGGAGAATATGTATTCCAATCACTGGTTATCTTGTATTACTGTAGATGAAACTGCTCATGGGCTTTCTTCGGAAAAGATCCGGGTCACTTTGGAAGAGGATAATATAGAATCCCGTCCGCTATGGAAACCCATGCATTTGCAGCCAATATTTGAAAACGCACCTTATTATGGCACAATTATTTCAGAAAATTTATTTAAAAAAGGCCTGTGTTTGCCATCAGGGTCTAATTTAAACCCAATGGAACTTAAAAGGATTAGTAGTAAAATTGCACAAATGCAATAGATATTAAGTATATTTGTTTACCATAGGATATTCCCCCAAATCATATCAGCAATATGCTATACAAAGGCGACAATAAATTAAAAATACTAGATCAAAGGTATTTACCCCGTTGGATTGTAATTTTGATCGACACTTTTATAGCTGTAACTTCCCTGTTATTAACTTATTTTATTTTACTTGGAACACCCATTAAATTCCTCGATATACTGTCAGTTCCGGTACAGGGTTTTGCTGTTTTATTAATAAATATTGTCTTCTTCTTTGTTTTTAAAACATATTCGGGAATTATTCGCCATTCTACGTTTACCGATATCTTAAAACTGGCCTTCTCTTCGTTTTCTACTGCCGGGATCGTGTTATTGATCAATATGGCCCACTCAGCTTTTACCGGAGAAGGAAAGGTGTTTTTAACAACATCTATATTACTGTATATGCTCCTGTCTTTTACAGTTATGTTGCTCTTTAGAGTTGCAGTAAAAGAGAGCTATCAATTTTTAAGGAATACTGCTGCCGGAAGCTTAAAGAAGAAAGTTGCAATTATTGGTGTAGACGATCATACTATATCTTTGGGAAAAGCATTGACAACAGAGTCCAACATGCCTTTTCAGTTGGTAGGTTTTATTACTAAAAGCCTGGATTCTAAAAAGTTTAAGATCTTGGGAAAACCTGTGATCCCAATTAAAAAAAGCTTTTCGGAGACCTTAGAAACCCTGGAAGTTGATGGAGTATTGATAATTAGTGGTTCTTTAAAAGGGAAAAGCAAGAATGAGATCATAGAAGATTGTATTGCAAATAATATAGAGGTTTTCAATGTCCCCAGTTTAGAAAAGTGGAATAAAAAGGAAGATATTAAAAACCAGATAAAGCCTATTGATATTGAAGACCTATTAGAAAGAACTCCAATTAATATAGAAAATGAGATTATTAAAAAGGACCTGGACGGAAAGACAATACTTGTAACCGGTGGAGCAGGATCCATAGGGAGTGAGATAGTTAAACAGTTGGCTGAGTTTAAACCGGAACTTGTAGTGATTCTGGACCAGGCAGAATCTGCATTACACGAACTTGAGATTTATCTTCAGCTCAACTATCCAAAACTTAATTTTATCACAGAGCTGGCAGACATTAGTAATATGTACCGATTAGGTTTGATGTTTGCAAAATATGAGGTTGATATTATTTACCATGCTGCTGCTTACAAACATGTACCTCTAATTGAAAGAAATCCGCATGAAGCCATCTATGTAAATATACTGGGTACGGTAAATCTTTCAATCTTATCCGTAAACTATAACGTAGATAAATTTGTAATGGTTTCAACAGATAAGGCGGTAAATCCTACGAATGTGATGGGAGCATCTAAGCGTGTTGCAGAAATGTACGTACAGTCGCTTCAGAAAGAAAAAGGAGTGACTACCCGTTTTATCACCACCCGTTTTGGTAATGTATTAGGCTCCAGTGGCTCGGTAATTCCACATTTTAGAAAACAAATATCCCAGGGAGGGCCTGTCACAGTAACACATAAAGATATTATTAGATACTTTATGACCATACCGGAGGCTTGTCAATTAGTTCTACAGGCTGGAACTATGGGAAATGGAGGAGAGATTTATGTTTTTGATATGGGAGAACCGGTTAAAATTTTAAACCTGGCCGAAAAGATGATCCGACTCTCAGGTTTAGAACCTTACGTAGATATTGATATTAAGATCACCGGATTGCGTCCGGGAGAAAAGCTCTTTGAAGAATTGTTGAATGATACATCTACATCTTTACCTACGCACCATCCTAAGATTATGATAACAAAAGTTCCTTTGGTGAATTTTGATGATTTTAAGGTAAAGATCAAACATATAATAAAAACTGCCACAAAACGAAAAAATGAAAAAGTGGTAGAGTTGTTGAAAGAAATGGTACCGGAATTTATAAGTGAAAACTCTGAATTTGAGGCATTGGATGCTCCTAAGAAGTCCCAGATCGCTAAAGCAGAATAGTAGTTTCATTTCTATGGAGTTTAATAAGCGACTTTTATTTTATAACCTATATTTGTATTATTAAAAAAGCGAATGAAAAAAATACTTTTACTTCTTGTTATATTTTTAAGCCTCTTTTCTTGCGCTACCAAAAAACAAATTCTTTATTTTCAGGATGCTGAAAAGCTCGATCAGGCCACTATAGATCAAAAATTTGAACCCATTATTGAGCCCAATGATATACTGTATATATCTATATCTTCTATTGATAGTGAAGTTATAAAACCATTTGAGAGGACTATAGGCATAGAGAGTGTAGGAAATAATAACCCGGAGTTACAAGGATATTTAGTTAATACCGAAGGAGATATTCGCTTTCCTGTACTTGGAAATTTTAAAGTAGGAGGAAAAACACGCAGAGAAGTAGAGATTGATTTAAAAGCCAAACTATCAGAATATATAAAAGATGTTGTTGTTGATGTTCGGATCATGAATTTTAAAATTACAGTATTGGGAGAAGTAAAAAACCCGGGCGTCTTTACCGTTAAAGATGAACGTGTAACACTCCCCGAAGCTATCGGACTTGCAGGTGATTTTACACAAGACGGCAATCGTAACGAAATAGTTATAATTAGAGAAGAAGACGGGAAACGAAAGGTTGCCAGGATGGATTTTACTCACACCGACCTGTTTAACAGCCCTTTTTACTTCCTGAAACAAAATGATATTGTATATGTGGAACCGTCCTTAAAAGGAGTGAAAAAATCTGGATTCTTACCAGACGTACCTGCATTACTATCTTTGGTGACTGTTGTATTAAGTACCGTAATAATCTTGACCAGATAATCTACTTTTTTATGAATGAACCTAATACAGAGTTAAGAGAGAATTCACTACGCGATCTTGTAGATCAATATCTGCGATATTGGATATGGTTTATACTGGGAGTGGTCATTGCGCTGGTTTGTGCATTTATTTACTTACGTTATTCAACTCCTTCTTATCAGAGTAATGCAATTGTGATTATTAAAGATGAGCGTAGTGGAGGAGGCCCTGCGGAGCTATCTGCTTTTACAAACTTTGGAGGTTTTTTTTCAGATCTTAATAACAGCAGAATTGAAAATGAACTCGCAATATTTAATTCTAAAAGAATTATTTCTGAAGTAGTTGAAGAACTCAATCTTAATATTACCTATGAAACTGTAGGGACCATAAAGGCTTCCGAGTTGTATGAGTATAAGCCCTTTATTGTTCAGTACCTATCCTTTGCAGATAGTACAAGAACTACCGCTGTACCAAAACTACTTTTTGAAGTATTGTCACCTACCGAATATACTGTTGAAAATATTTCGGGCTCTAATAAGTCTACCCATATATTTGGAGAACGTGTAACACTTCCTTTTGGGGATATAACAGTTTTACCGGTTCTGGACGATCCTGTGATATTTGACTCTTTTAAAGGAAAAACGATTTCTGTAACGTACCGCCCTGTCGAAAGTGTCGCACTTTCATACCAAAAAAGAATTTCAGTTGCTAATGATATTAAGAACAGTAATGTTGTAAATGTAAGTATGCAATCACCTGTCCCCAAAAAAGCGGAGGATTTTATAAATGAACTTATTTTTCAGTACAATAAAGATGCTATTCAAGATCAGGGTCAAATTGCTCAAAAGACATCCAATTTTATTGATTCCCGTTTGGAGATCATCACTCGGGAATTGGATTCGGTAGAACGAAATAAAGAACAGTTTAAAAGCAGTAACCGCCTTACTGATATTGAGACCGAAGCACAGCTTATCCTTGAAAATGCTAGTGAATATAATAAGCGTCAATCGGGAGTATCTACACAATTAGAACTGGCAAATACCATGATTGATTATATGGAGAAATCTTCTAACAATGATCTACTACCGGCCAATATAGGCTTAGACGGACAGGAAATAGGAGAAGCAGTCAATAATTACAATCAATTGATATTGCAGAGAAACAAACTATTAAAGACATCTACAGCAAAAAATCCGGTCGTTGTTAATGTTAATACACAAATAGCCCAACTACGTTCCAATATTTTGAACAGTTTACAAAATACAAGTAATGCGTTAAAAATTTCAATGCGAGATCTTAATTTTCAGGAAGCAGCACTTAATTCCAAAATAGCGCAAGTTCCTACCAAGGAGAAATTATATCGGGGGATTGAACGCCAACAAACCATCAAAGAGCAGCTGTATTTATTCTTATTACAACAACGGGAAGAAGCATCTATTTCTTTAGCAGTTACAGCTCCTAAGGCAAAAATTGTTGACAGGGCTTATAGCAGTAAGGCACCTGTGAGCCCAAACAAGTCTCTTATCTATTCCGGAGCATTATTAGCCGGGTTGTTATTACCATTTATCGCACTATATGGTTTCTTCTTATTAAATACCAAAGTTTCGAATAGAAGAGATATAGAGCGTGTACTTACTAAAACTATGTTGATAGGCGAAATTCCAAAACTTAAAAAGAACGATGAGGAACTTATTCAGCATAATGATAGGAGTATATTAGCGGAATCTTTTAGAATTTTACGCACAAACCTTCAGTATATACTTACAAGCTCTACAACCTCTAAAGCAGCAAAGACTATTTTTGTTACGTCTACTATTAAAGGGGAGGGAAAAACATTTATTGCTTTTAATCTGGCACTTACTTTAGCACTTACCGGAAAGAAAGTAGTTTTAGTTGGCGCGGATATCAGAAACCCTCAATTGCATAGATATTTACCTGAGAAATATAGAAAGAAAAAAGGGATTACCGAGTTTATTATTGATGAAGAACTTACAATAGATGACCTTTCGGCACAAAGTGAATACAATGAAAACCTGTCTATCGTTCTTTCTGGTGTAATACCACCAAATCCTGCAGAATTGTTAATGCAGGAACGCACAACGACATTGTTTAAAGAACTGGAACAAAAGTTTGATTATGTAATTGTGGATACTGCCCCTTCGATGTTGGTAACAGATACAATTCTTATTAATAATTTAGCAGATATCATGTTATATGTTGTTCGTGCAGGATATACAGACAAACGTCTGTTAGGTTTCCCGAAAGACACAATTAGCGACGGACGATTATCAAATGTAGCTGTTGTTTTAAATAGTGTTTCCATGAGTAATTTCGGGTATGGAAATAAATATGGGTACACATATTCAAATGAGAAAAAGAGTTGGCTGAACCGTTTTTTAAAACGATAGCCCTCTGAATTTTTTCACCGGAAACAAAAAAATAACCTTTGCTGTTTATGAAAAGCCTGCAAGCTATTTTTTTTCTATTGAGCACATTTGTTTTGACTGCTCAGAATATAGAAGTAGATGGAACTATTGAGGTAACAGGAGTTGGTTCTAATGAAGAAAACCTTCCTTTTTGGATGTACACCAATACAAATACTTCATTTGCTCCCGAAACTAATTTTTCCGGAACAGTTGCTGTTAAAGGCGTTTACCATTTCAAAAATGCCAGCTTAGAAGCTGGTTTAGATTATTTCTATAGAGATGGTGCTACAGATGAACTTCAACGCCGGAACCTCTATGTTAAATTTCAGAATAACTGGTTGAATGCCACTGTAGGTGCAAAACAACAAGAAATACGAATTGATGGACTTTCAGCTACTAATAAGAACTTTTTGTGGTCACAAAATGCACGCCCTTTACCGGGATTGATTTTGGAAGCCAATAAGCCTGTTAAAATCTCTGAAACTTTTGGAATAGATTGGGGAATTGCTCACTATAGTTTAAATGATGACAGATATGTGGACAATACGCGAGTTCATTATAAGCGAATAGGCCTTATCACAAGATTTAATGAAAAACACAAACTTACTTTAAGGCTACAACATTTTGCGCAATGGAGCGGAACCTCTCCGGTATTTGGAGAACTTCCTGATGACCTGGATGCATTTATTGATGTGTTTTTTGCTAAAAAATCTACGGAAACCAATGTTGTAGGAGAGCAAGTCAATGCTCTTGGAAATCATTTGGGTACCTTTTTATTGGATTATGAATTCAGAACCAATGTGGGAGACTTCTCTGTTTACCATGAGCATCCGTTTGAAGACGGTTCCGGAACACGTTGGGCCAATTTTCCTGATGGTGTCTGGGGTGTTTATTATCAGCCCGTTAATAAGAAGATAATTTCTTCTATAGTATGCGAATATATAGATACATCGGACCAGAGTGGTAATTCAGGAAATAGCGGTATTGACAACTACTTTTCAAATAATTTGTATAGAAGTGGTTGGACGTATGAAAACAACATTATCGGTATGCCATTTATCATAATAGACCCCGAACTTGAGATTTCCGAGGCCAATTCACCAATTATTGGCAATAGGGTACGTGTACATCATTTTGGAGTATCTGGAAGTTTTAGAAAGATCGACTGGATTCTTAAATCCTCTTATGCTATAAACCTTGGAACCTATAGGGTTCCCATGAATCCAAATTCAAAGAATTGGCATAACTATATATCCGGAAGCTATAATACTATTAAATATGGAACATTTACACTAATTGGGGGTGTAGATTTCAGCAATTTGGTAGATACTATTATAGGAGGAGGAGTATCATATAGATATTCTTTTTAGAGAAACAGGTTCTATAGGGACTTGAGTAATATAGAACTTTGGAGTAAGGATTTTTATTACTAGATTTGTGTAACCTCACAATAGATTTCGCATATTTAATTTCCCCCAAAGGACCATCCAATGGTGGTCTTAGCAGTAAATAATTGATAGATCATTTCAATTAAGAATATAATTTAATAATGTATTCTTAACAGTTTGAACATTCGAGTTTTGCCATGAACCTGATAATTTTATACTAACGAAACCAATTAAATAACTAACATATGAAATACTCTTACCTAACAAAAAAATTATTTCTACCAACACTGTTTCTTCTATTCTCTTTACAAGGCTTCAGTGCACCTGCCGACACTAATAAAGAAATGGAAACAAATGCTGTGCTTATTGATGATACACCAATTGAAGACTCTTGCATGGCTTCCATTATAATTAATGAATTAGATGCAGATACTGCCGGGACGGATACTATGGAATTTGTTGAATTATACGATGGAGGCGTAGGAAATTCTGCCCTGGACGGAATGGTGCTGGTATTCTATAACGGTTCCAATAATTTGAGCTATGCCGCTTACGACCTGGACGGACAAACGACCAGTGCCGACGGCTATTTTGTAATTGGAAACGCAGCAGTACCCAATGTTTCGATCGTGATTCCGAGTAACGGGCTGCAAAACGGGGCAGATGCTGTAGGATTGTATACGGGAGACGCTACAGATTTTCCAAATGGTTCTGCCGTAACAACTACCGACCTTATAGATGCTATGGTCTATGACACCAATGACAGTGACGATCCGGAACTACTGGTTTTATTAAATGCCGGACAGGCGCAAGTAAATGAAGGTGGAGCCGGAGATAAAGACGGCCATTCTTCACAACGTATTCCCAATGGTTCAGGGGGC
>JANQOS010000057.1 GCA_028285705.1 Altibacter sp. | reverse complement strand
CGCGTTATTCAATTCATAAAGCGACCTCCATCCGCCTCTGGCGGATGACACTCTACCAACTGAGCTATTTTCGCGTTATTCAATTCATAAAGCGACCTCTATCCGCCAAAGGCGGATGACGCTCTTATTCCCAAATATCTGGGAAACAATTTTCGCGACTGTTAAGAACTTCACTTTATCTCTAAAGCGGACGCAAATTTAAAATATTTACTGCAAACACAAAGGGTTTTTTAGAAAAAATTCATGGCCCTAAAAAGCTTATTTTTTCAGCTTGACAGAAGCACTGCGTTGTAACATTCTCTTGATCTCATTTAGCTTCATTAAAGCTTCCACAGGTGTAAGTGTATCTATGTCAATATCCAAAATTTCTTCACGTAGTTCTTCTAAAAGAGGATCATCCAATTTAAAGAAGCTCAATTGCATCTCATCTTTCGAAAGTGCTTTCATCTCTTCCGTAAGCTCTTCAGAAGAATGCGATTTTTCTAAGCGTTTTAATATTTTATTGGCACGATGCAATACCGCCTGTGGCATACCCGCCATTTTTGCTACGTGAATTCCAAAACTGTGGTGTGATCCTCCCGGCACCAGCTTCCGAAGGAACAATACAGTATCTTTTAACTCTTTTACCGAAACATTGTAATTTTTTATTCGGGAAAAGGTTTCGGTCATTTCATTTAACTCATGGTAATGTGTAGCGAACAGGGTTTTTGCTTTTGAAGGGTGTTCATGCAAATATTCACTTATGGCCCAGGCAATGGAAATACCATCGTAGGTACTGGTTCCTCTCCCTATTTCATCCAGTAACACAAGACTTCTATCCGAAATATTATTCAATATACTAGCAGTTTCATTCATCTCTACCATAAATGTAGATTCTCCCATAGAGATATTATCGCTGGCACCCACACGTGTAAAGATTTTATCCACACACCCCATTCGTACTGCGCTTGCAGGCACAAAGCTTCCCATCTGTGCCAAGAGTACAATTAATGCTGTTTGCCTTAAAATTGCCGATTTACCACTCATATTAGGACCTGTGATCATTATGATCTGCTGGTTTTCCCGATCCAAAAACACATCATTGGCAATATAAGGATCGTCCGGTGGCAGCTGTTTTTCAATTACCGGATGACGGCCATCTTTAATGTCCAGGTCAAAGCTATCATCCAATAAAGGACGGGTATAGTTAGACCCTTTAGCCTGAGTGGCAAATGAACACAGACAATCCAACTCGGCGATCAATGCGGCATTTTGTTGTACCACTCCTATAAAAGACAGCATCCACTGTACCAACTTTTCATACAGTTCATGTTCAAGTGCCATGATCTTTTCTTCGGCACCTAAGATCTTTGCTTCATATTCCTTTAATTCTTCGGTAATATAACGCTCTGCACTTACTAAGGTTTGTTTACGTATCCATTCTTCCGGCACTTTATCTTTATGTGTATTGCGAACTTCAATATAGTATCCAAATACATTATTGGAAGCAATTTTTAAAGAGGTAATTCCTGTTCGTTCCGTTTCCCGTTCCAGCATTTGGTCCAGGTATTCCTTTCCTCCGGTTGAAATCCCTCGCAATTCGTCCAGAGTTTCATGAAATCCTCCGGCGATCGTATTGCCTTTTAAAATGTTCACCGGAGCATCTTCATTGAGCGTTTCTTTTATTTTTTCTCTCAACAGCTCACAATCCTGTAATTGTTCTCCTATAATCTTAACCGATTCATTTTTGGATTGTAATGCCTGCGCTTTTACCGGAACTACAGCTTCCAATGAATTTTTTAATTGAACCACTTCACGGGGGTTGATCTTTCCGGTAGCAACCTTGGAGATCAATCTTTCCAGGTCGCCTATACGTTTTATGTGTTGTTGGATCTTCTCCAGCACATTGCTGTTTTCCAACAGATAACTTACAACCTCGTGGCGACGTGATATCTTTTCAGTATTTTTTAAAGGAAGTGCCATCCACCGTTTTAAGAGGCGGCCTCCCATTGGCGAAATAGTTTTGTCAATAACATCCAAAAGTGTTACCGCATTTTGCTGTGTAGAATGATACAGTTCCAGATTTCGGATGGTAAACCTATCCATCCAGACATACTCATCTTCCGCAATACGGGAGATCTTAGTAATATGCTGTAATTTGCTGTGTTGTGTTTCACTTAAATAATGCAGTGCGGCACCCGAAGCAATAATACCCTCCTTCAAATGGCTTACGCCAAAACCTTTCAGGCTTTTGGTATCAAAATGCTTTTGAAGCGTTTCCATGGCATAATCAGCTTGAAACACCCAATCTTCCAAATGAAAAACATGAAAGTTGTCTCCAAATGTTTCAGAAAATAATTTTCGCTTTTGCTTACTGAACAATACTTCGGAAGGGCTAAAATTTTGAAGTAATTTATCAATATATTCCGCAGTGCCTTCTGCTGTTAAAAACTCTCCTGTGGAAACATCTAAAAAAGAAACTCCTATACTCTTTGGGCCAAAGTGAATTGCGGCCAAAAAATTGTTGGATTTGGATTGTAGTATGTCATCGTTTAAAGCGACTCCCGGAGTTACTAATTCGGTCACACCACGCTTGACGATGGTCTTGGTTTGCTTTGGATCTTCCAGTTGGTCGCAAATGGCCACACGACAACCTGCCATAACCAATTTTGGCAAATAGGTATTTAAAGAATGATGAGGGAAACCGGCCAATTCTATATCATCACCGCCATTGTTACGTGCTGTAAGGGTAATATTTAAAATTCCTGCCGCTCGGACCGCATCTTCTCCAAAAGTTTCATAGAAGTCCCCTACACGAAACAACAATAAGGCATCCGGATACTTAGCCTTGATCGTGTTGTATTGCTTCATTAAAGGAGTGACCTTCTTCGCCATTTTTTTCTAGTTACTGAACTAGTAAAAGTAAAAAATCTCAACTATTTTTTGAGACAGATATCACTTGATTTATTGTGTTTTATCAACAATTTTCATTCGTATGATTCGTTTTTTGAAGCTATAGATTTTACCTTTGACCTTTCAGTAAGAAATATGCGACACCGAAAATTAAAGAACAGCGAACTTGATCGTATTAGCCCTGATGTTTTTAAGGCTTCCAAAAAAACACCCCTTATTATCATTCTGGATAATATTAGGAGTTTAAACAATATAGGCTCTGTATTTCGGACTGCAGATGCTTTTTTAATTGAAAAGATCTACCTCTGCGGAATCACTGCTACACCTCCGCATAAGGATATCCAAAAAACAGCATTGGGAGCTACGGACAGTGTTGCCTGGGAATATGCTGAAAATACTATGGCCCTTGTCAAGAAATTGAAAGATGAAGGTGTATTTATAGCTGCAGTAGAACAAGCCGAGCAAGCTTCTTCTCTTCAGGATTTTTCTGTTCGGAAAGAGGTAAAATATGCTGTTGTTTTTGGCAATGAAGTAAAAGGAGTACAACAAGAAGTCGTTTCAGAAAGTAATGCTGTTATTGAGATTCCACAGTACGGGACCAAACATTCATTGAATATTTCGGTAAGTGCAGGTGTTGTTGTCTGGGACCTGTTCTCTAAGCTAAGCAGTCTTTAGTTTATCCAACAATTTCTTTTAAAATATAAAGAAAGTCCTTTCGGTTCTTTATAAAGTCCAGCCCCGAAATATCAATGATCTTTATGTTATCATTATGCTGTGTTTTGATGAATTCCAGATAGCCGTCATTAATTTTCTGAAGATAGGATGCTTCGATCCCTTTTTCATAATCGCGTCCACGGCTTTTAATATTTTCAAGTAACCTGTCTGTCTTCTGGTATAAATAGATGTAGACATCGGGTTTGGGTAGTTCCTTATGCATTAAATGAAAAAGCTTTTTATACAACTCAAACTCCTCTTCCTGTAGTGTGACCTTTGCGAAAATAAGTGACTTATAAACATCATAGTCTGCAACCACACAATCTTTAAACAGATCAAACTGCTTAATATCTTCCAACAATTGCTGGTATCTGTCTGCCAGAAAAGACATCTCCAAAGGAAATGCATATCTATGCTGGTCTTCATAAAACTTGGGTAAAAAGGGATTGTCCTTAAAGCGTTCGAGTATTAGTTTTGCATTAAAATCGTTTGCTATGGAAGTAGCCAAACTGGTTTTCCCCGCGCCAATATTCCCTTCAATTGCTATATAATTATATTTGGAAACATCATAATCCTTTTGAGGGTTCCGAAGCCATTTGGATTGTTTAACGATCTCACTTTCATCTTCTGTTTCCGCTAACAATTGGATGCTTTTTTTTTGAAGTACCGGATGTGTTAACTGCGAATTAACTTCTGCCAGGGGTTGCAATACAAATTTCCTGTTTTGAATTTCGGGATGAGGTATTGTTAACTTTTTAGTTTCTTTTACAAGGTCATCCACTTGAAGAATATCTATATCGATGGGCCTTGAAGTATATCCTTCCAGTGGCTTACGCTCACGCCCAATTTGTTTTTCAATACCGAGTATCTTTTTTAAAACCTGTTGCGGGGAAAGTGTAGATTGTACCAAAATCACACAATTCAAAAAATCATCCCCTTCAAATCCCAAAGCAGGAGTTTGATACACCGAAGAAATTTTACTAATATTTCCTATAGTTTCAAAAATGGCATTAACCGCTTGTTGCAAATATTCGAAACGGTTGCCCATATTACTGCCTAACGAAAGATATATGTTCTGTAGCGGTTTGATAAAAACTGAAATTTTAACATTTAAGACGAAATTAAGGAAAAGAATACGACTGACCATTATCTTTGTGTGTAATCAAAAAAAATAGTGGCAGCACTCACCTTTAAAGATAGAATGTTGGCGCAACGCATCTACTTGATTTTAGGTGCGTTATTTATCGCTTCATTAGTAGTATCCAATTTAATTTTTCAGAAATTTTTTTATTGGGATTTTTTTGGGCTCTACACATTTGAGATCTCAGTGGGAATTCTCCCCTACCCAATTACATTTTTGATCACAGATATTATTAGTGAAGTGTATGGAAAGAAAAAAGCCAATCAAGTAGTAACAGCCGGTATTTTCGCTTCTTTCTTTTCGTTATTGATCGTTTATGTCTCAAGTGCTGTCCCTGCAACAGAATGGAGCCCTATAGATAATCCCTTGTTCGACAAGGTCTTTGGAGCAACAGCCGTTGCGGTCTTTGCTTCAATGATGGCCTACCTGTTGGCACAGTATATTGATATTTCGATCTTTCATTTCTGGAAACGGCTTACCAAAGGGAAGCACCTTTGGCTTCGAAATAATTTTTCAACTTTCTTATCGCAATTTGTGGACACCTTTACGGTATTGTTTTTGTTGTGTAGTTTCGGAAAAATTGACTGGTCTTTGTTTGGTGGATTGTTGTTGAGCGGTTTTTTGTTTAAAGTACTGGTCGCCGCATTAGATACTCCTTTTTTATATGTTGCCGTTTTTGTTTTCAGAAAAAGATTCGGTTTAAAAATAGCAGAAGAGTTAGATGCTTCGGTATTGCTTAGTACTGACAAATCTAACTTGTAAAAAGAAAAATCAGCATGAAAAAAATAGTAAAGATCCTGGGAGCTTTTGTATTGATAGTAATTGCCCTGTTAGCATTATCTCCATTACTTTTTAAAGGAACCCTAGAGAAACTCGTTTTAAAGAACCTCGATCAGAATATCAATGCCACAGTAACTTGGGAGGATTTCAACCTAAGTCTTTTCAGAAGCTTTCCGGATGCTGCCTTAACCATAAAGGATTTTAAGGTTATCAATAAAGCTCCTTTTGATGGAGATACGTTGGCAAGTGGTAAGCTTTTAAAACTGGGTATGGGAATCACACAACTTTTTAAAAGTGGCGATAACCCTATCAAAATTGATGCGTTCTCCCTAGAAAACGCATTTATAAATATTAAGGTAGACTCGACCGGGCAGGCTAATTATGACATTGCCATAAAAGATGACTCCACCAAAAATGAGACAGCAACACCCAATAATGAAGGATTTCATTTTGACCTAAAACAATACAGCCTAAAAGATTCCCAGATTAACTATCTGGATGAAGCTTCGCAGACATTTTTAATTTTGAAAGATCTAAACCATGAAGGAAGTGGAGACTTTTCATTGGCACAATCTGAACTGGAAACCAAAACAGATGTATTTGCTTCACTACGTATTGGAAAGGTAAATTATTTAAAGGACAATACTATTTCGTTAGATGCTGTTTTTCAACTGGACCTGGAAAATCGGAAATACACTTTTTTGGATAATAATGTCAAGATCAATGAACTTCCACTAACTTTTGACGGCTTTCTGAAAATAAATGAAGATAATAGTGAAATTGACCTGTCATTTAAAACACCTTCTTCCGATTTTAAAAATTTCCTGGCTGTTATTCCAAAAGTATATGTGAAAGAGTTGGACGGAGTTACCACTACCGGAAACTTTATAGTTGACGGGAAATTAAAAGGGAATATAGATGAAACCCATATTCCAAAAATGGACATTAAGATCGCAAGTGACAATGCTTCCTTTAAGTATCCGGACCTTCCTAAAGCTGTGCAAAATATTTCTATTGATGCGCAATTGAAAAATGATACAGGCCTAATAAAAGACACCTACCTCAACATAGGCGGGCTAACTTTTAGAATTGATGATGAACTTTTTACGGCAAATGGAAATATTCGCAATATAACTGCAAATGCACTGGTAGATCTGGCAGTCAAGGGTACACTTAATTTAGCAAATATTGAGAAAGTCCTTCCATTAGAATTAGAGCAAAGCCTGACAGGGGTTTTTAAAGCGGATGTCACTACTAATTTCGATATGAAATCTGTAGAAACCGAACAATATCAAAACATTAAAACTCTGGGATCTGCAAGTATTACCGGTTTTACATATAACGATGAAGCCTTTAAAGATGAACTCAAAATTGCTAATGCAGATGTTACTTTCACCCCCGGAAATATTCAATTGGAAAAAATGAATGCTTCTTCAGGTCAAACTGATATTGAAGCTTCTGGGAACATTGAGAATTTGATCCCATGGATCATGGCAAAACAAGACCTGAAAGGACGTTTCAATGTAAAATCGAATACCTTTAACGTAAATGATTTTATGACTTCGGAAGAGGAAGCTTCAAGAGAAAATAAGAGCTCTTCAGAAAAAGCCTTGGCAGACGATTCGGTTAAAATACCTGATTTTTTAGATGCTACAATCGACTTTTCCGCTACTAAAGTAATTTATGATAATATTGTATTGGACAATGCCAAAGGCACAGTAAGTATAAAGGATGAGGCTGCAAATTTGAGTAATGTAACTTCATCGGCTTTTGGCGGAGATGTAGCATTTTCGGGGAATGTTTCCACTAAAACCGAAACACCTACTTTTGTGATGGACCTTGACCTAAAAAAGATAGATATTGGTCAATCTTTCAGTCAATTGGATCTACTGAAATTTATTGCTCCTGTTGCCAAGGCATTAGACGGGGACCTCAATACAACTATCAAATTGAACGGGGACCTTAATAATGACCTTACTCCAAAGTTAAGTTCTCTTGCAGGTAATGCGCTGGCACAGATACTAACTGCCGAAGTAAACCCTGAAAATGCGCCTTTATTATCTACATTGGGTGAACAGGTCTCATTCTTGAATTTGGATAAACTGTCTCTACAAGACCTTAGCACCGCACTTACTTTTAATAACGGAAAGATAGAGGTAAAACCATTTAATATTAATGTTGAAGGGGTCAATATAACAGCTGGTGGTAGCCACGGGCTGGACAAAAGCATCGATTATAATCTTACCATGGATGTTCCGGCAAAATACCTGGGAGGTGATGTTACAAATCTATTGTCAAAATTAGATCCTAAAGATGCCAATGAAATGAGTGTTACAATTCCTGTTGGAATGAGCGGCACATTTACTAATCCTAATATTTCTTTAAATACGCAGGCCGCCATACAAACGCTTACACAAAAATTGATAGAGAAACAAACTCAGGATCTAAAGGACAAGGGCACGGGTATTTTGCAAGACCTTATTGGAGGCTCCAATACACCCAAGGACTCCACAACAACTACAGGCACTACCACACAACAAACCGCTACAGATGTTGTAGAAGATATTATAGGAGGCCTTTTTGGAAACAGGAAGAAAAAACAGGATACCACAAAAAACAACAACTAGTTTTTAGAGTATGGAAATTGAAACTACATACCCTTCACTACCGCGAACATTAAATACGGTATTGTCTTCAAAAATGAGATACTGTCCTTTAATGCCCTTTAAAACACCTTCATAAAAAGGAGATTTATCAAGGTTTAAACTTTTAACCTTTAGCGGATATTGTAGAACGGGAAACTCCAGATTGGTTTCTTTGTTGTTTTCAATATAAAATTCCACTGCTTCTTCCGGAATAAAAGGTCTTAGTTTGTTGCGCCATTCTACCAGATCTTCATCCTTTATATCATTTTTCAGCATCGTACGCCAATTGGTCTTGTCACTTACATGTTCTTTTAAAGCTACCTCTGTGATCCCGGCCAAATAGCGATTGGGCACTTCTACTATTTCAATGGCTTCATGTGCTCCCTGATCGATCCAACGGGTTGGAACCTGGCTTTTTCGGGTAACCCCAACCTTTACGTTACTACTGTTTGCCAGGTACACGATATGTGGTTGTAGCTGCACTTTTTTTTCATAAGCAAGATCCCTGTCTTCTTTATCCAGGTGAGCAGTACTTAGTTCCGGGCGCATGACCCAATCTGCCGCTTGTGGAATCTCATAAAAGCAATCATAACAAAACCCTTGTCGATATATCTTCTTTTCCAAACCGCAATTAAGGCATTGATACCGCAAAAAATTAATTGAAATTTTTTTGTCCAGCAATTGATTTATATTAAGAAAATCATTTTCGAAAACCAGATAATACTGAATAGGCGACCCGTTTTCGGTTTGCATTTTTGTTAAGACACCCTCGTAGTTCATTGAAAGAAAATTGTTATTTTTATTGCATAAAGATAGCTCAAAATATGCCAATCCCCATAGTAAATTCTATAGCATCGTGGTTCCTTAAAAAAAGGTTCCACCAGATCGAGTTGTTTTTAAAATATCCTATCGAGGTACAGGAAGAGTTGCTTCAAAATCTACTTCAAAAAGCAAAGAATACGGAAATTGGAAAGCAATACGATTTTGGAAGTATAAAAAATTACAGGGAGTTTGCAGATCGTATTCCTGTCACCACTTACGAAGAAAATGAAGATCGTATTCAAAGAGCCCGAAAAGGTGAAAGCAATATCTTTTGGCCCACTCCTATTAAATGGTTTGCCAAATCCAGTGGTACTACAAATTCAAAAAGTAAATTTATCCCGGTGAGCAGTGATTCGCTGGAGGACTGCCATTATGCGGCAAGTAAGGATTTGTTATGTATGTATTTAAACAATAACCCGGATTCGCAGTTATTTGTAGGTAAAAGTCTACGATTGGGAGGGAGCAAAGAACTTTATCAGGAAAACGGAACCGTTTTTGGCGACCTTTCTGCCATTTTAATAGACAATATGCCTTTTTGGGCGGAGTTTAGCAGTACCCCAAGCAGCGAAGTCTCTTTAATGAGTGACTGGGAGACCAAGATGCAGGCAATAGTCGATGAAACTGTAAAAGAGAACGTGACCAGCCTGGCAGGAGTACCTTCCTGGATGCTTGTCTTACTCAACAATGTAATAGAAACTACCCATAAATCTGATCTTTTTGAAGTCTGGCCCAATCTGGAGGCTTACTTTCACGGAGGAGTAAGTTTTGACCCCTATATTGAACAATACAACAAATTACTGCCCAAAAAGGATTTCAGGTATTACGAAATCTATAATGCTTCGGAAGGATTTTTTGCAATACAGGACCGTAATTCCAATAAAGAACTTTTATTAATGCTCGACTATGGGATTTTTTATGAATTCATTCCAATGGACACTTACGAATCTCCGGAAGAAAGGATCATTCCGTTGAACGATGTGGAAGAAGGAAAAAATTATGCCATTGTTATTACCACGAATGCAGGTTTATGGCGCTATAAAATTGGAGATACCGTGCGATTTACCTCAACCAATCCGTATCGTATTAAAGTTACAGGACGTACAAAGCACCACATTAATGCCTTTGGAGAAGAATTAATTATAGAAAATGCTGAAACGGCCCTCCGTAAAACAGCCAAACTTACTCATACCGAAATTGTAGATTACACTGCAGCTCCTATTTTTATGAAAGGGAAAGAGAAAGGGGCCCACGAATGGATCATAGAATTTAAAACTCCTCCCAAAGATTTTGACTTTTTTGCAAAATTGCTGGACGAATCTCTTCAAGAAGTAAACAGTGATTATGAGGCCAAACGATATAACAATACAACCTTAAATGCACCAACTATACACTTCGCCCGAGAGCGATTGTTCTATGATTGGCTAAAGCAAAAGGATAAACTGGGGGGGCAACATAAGGTACCCAGGCTTTCTAATTCACGCGATTACTTAGAAGAATTACTTACTTTAAACTCTTAGTTTTGAATATTGAAGTTCACGATACTGCATTTATGGTTGCCTATTACAGGGCACAGCACGAACAATTGAGCAAAGATTCCTTTGCAAAATTATGGTTACGGCCCACCGTAAAGAAATGGGCGCTAAGTTTTTTCGAAAATGTTTCTTATGAAGACGAAATATTGCATTGTATGCGTAATCGGTATTTCCATGACCAACTTCAAGAAATAGCTTCAAAAAATGAGGAGGTATTATTTATAAATATGGGAGCCGGATTTAGCATGTATCCGTATGAGCTACCCAAAAATATTATAACCATAGAAATAGACCTACCTACCATTTATGCTTATAAAAAGCAGAAAATAGACATGTTTATGGCAGAACAAAAGCTGCCGGAAAGAAACGTATTGCATATAGCCGGAGATATAACCGACCCCGAAAATAAAAAACAACTTGAAGGTTTTGTTACCGGGTTTGGAGCTAAGAAAACCGTGATCCTAATTGAAGGCGTATTTTTCTTTTTGACAAGGTCACAAATAGATTATATTATGGAAATGTGCAGAGATGTACTTAAAAAGGGTGATTTGTTATTTTGTGTTTCATATGATGATGAAATCACTAAAACTCCGGTTTTTAAAAAGCTTACCACCTATTTCTCTGAATTTTTAAAAAGTGAAGGCAATCCATTTACGGTGCTTCCTCATTCCTATTACAATTCAGCTTCAGGTTTTAACCTAAAAGATCGATTTAGCAGCCTGGAACTTGCTAAAAAACTGAAGTGTATTGATCCTTTAATTGCTGAAAATGAGGTATTAAACGAATACTTCTATATGTTACAAAAGGTATAATTTAACGTATATCTTTCATCCTTAGTATCTTACACTTAATCGATAATTTGATTTTTTCGAAACCATTTAACGAGTATTTTCCTCTATTCAACTAAAAGATTTGGTAGTCCTTTTCTTACTTTATAGGTTTACACCAGTATTAATCATTTTTTGGGGCAAAATGAAAACAATAAAATACATAATAGTAACTCTTATCCTAATCATTGTTCTAACGGCAGGATTGACCTCTTGTGGGACTGCAGTTAACGTAAAAGATGACACCAATGAAGTTGCGGGATATACCTTAAAAAATAAGGCGGAATTGATGCAACAAAAAATTCTTAATAAAAAGAACAAGTCAATTTTGGCCACTCCATGATAATTATTAGTAGTTAAGATGATATAAAAAGCCTCAGTATGTTTAGTTACTGAGGCTTTTTATATTTATGGGATTACTTATTTTCTATGAAACCGCTTTCAGCTTCTTTATAGTGGATTTATTTAATTTTTCCTGGGCGTACTCCACAGTAACGGTCAATTCTTTATCGTCGGTTCCGGGCAATTCATACATTGCATCGGTCAATACTGCTTCACAGAGTGAGCGAAGTCCACGGGCTCCCAGCTTATATTCAATGGCCTGCTCGACAATGAAATCCAAAGCTTCTTTTGTGATCACAAAATCAATTCCGTCCATTTCAAACAACTTTTTATATTGCTTGATAATAGCGTTTTTCGGCTCTGTTAAAATGGCTCTAAGAGTTCCTTTATCCAATGGGTTCATATAGGTTAACACAGGAAGCCTGCCAATAATCTCGGGAATCAATCCATAGTCCTTTAAATCCTTCGGAATTATATATTTCAACATATTATCCCGCTCCATGGTCTCTTCTTTTTTAGAAGCACTAAACCCAACTGCCTGCATGTTAAGCCTCTTGGAAATATGGCGGTTAATGCCATCAAAAGCCCCTCCGGCTATAAATAATATATTTTCGGTATTTACCTCAATGAATTTTTGATCGGGATGTTTTCGCCCTCCTTTTGGCGGGACATTCACAGTAGTACCCTCCAAAAGCTTTAATAATGCTTGCTGCACCCCTTCTCCACTCACATCGCGTGTAATGGAAGGATTATCGCTCTTACGTGCAATTTTATCAATCTCATCAATAAAAACGATACCGTTTTGCGCCTTTTCAACATTGTAATCTGCAGCCTGCAGTAAACGAGTTAAGATACTTTCGACATCTTCTCCTACATACCCGGCTTCAGTTAAAACAGTTGCGTCTACAATTGCCAAAGGAACATTTAGCATTCTTGCAATGGTTTTTGCCACTAAGGTTTTACCGGTACCGGTCTGCCCTACAATAATGATGTTACTCTTCTGAATTTCAATATCATCTTCGCTCTTAGGCTGTAATAATCTTTTATAGTGATTATAGACAGCAACAGACATCACCTTTTTAGTATGCTCCTGCCCAATTACGTAATCATCCAGGAAACTTTTAATGGATTTGGGTTTTTTGAGCATTAGCTCTTTGCTTAGTTCGCTGTTGGTAGAATGTAAAGCTTCTTCTACAACAATGCCATGAGCCTGCTCAATACAACGGTCACAGATGTGAGCATCCAAACCTGCAATCAACAAATTGGTTTCGGCTTTTTTACGGCCACAAAACGAACATTCTAATTCTTCTTTCGACATAATAGCTGTTTCTAGGTATTTCCTGAAATCTTATCCCCGGGATAAAATCTCATCGATCATTCCGTATTCAAGCGCTTTATCGGCTTTCATCCAATAATCCCGGTCACTGTCTTCATAGACCTTATCATAGGCTTGACCGCTATGCTTCGCAATGATATTATATAACTCTTCTTTTAGAGTAATTATTTCTTTTGCGGTAATTTCAATATCACTCGCCTGTCCCTGAGCACCCCCCATTGGTTGGTGGATCATAACACGGGAATGGGTTAAACCGCTTCGCTTTCCCTTTTCGCCGGCACATAATAAGACTGCTGCCATAGAGGCAGCCATCCCGGTACAAATTGTAGCTACATCCGGTTTAATGAACTGCATGGTGTCATAGATCCCTAAACCTGCATATACGCTGCCTCCCGGAGAGTTGATATATATCTGAATGTCTTTGGAGGCATCTGTACTTTCCAAAAACAACAACTGCGCCTGTACAATATTTGCTACCTGGTCATTAATTCCTGTTCCCAGAAATATAATACGGTCCATCATCAACCTCGAAAAAACGTCCATTGCCACAGCATTCATTTGACGTTCTTCAATAATATTTGGGGTAAGATTCACAGGATACATGCTACTTACGATCTTGTCATAGTACATGCTGTTAATCCCTTGATCCTTTGTTGCAAAGGCTTTAAATTCTTTTTCGTAGTTCATATAAAGATATTCCGGTTTTTTTTTAATAAAAAAGCGTTGAATCCTTGAATTCAACGCCTAAATATAACTATTTTCTTGTTGAATTACTCGTATGCCTCTTTTATGAATTTATCATACGTAATTTCTTTAGTCTTCAATTTTGCATTTTCCTTAAAGAACTGAAGTAATTTATTGGTATTCAGCTGCTCACTAATACGCTTAACTTCTTCTTCATTGGCTAGTATTCTGGCAGCAATATTGTCTAATTCTTCTTCGGAAGGGTTTGCTTGTCCAAATTGCGCCATTTGCGCCTTGATCATGCTCTTAGAATAATTCTTTAACTCGTCAAAAGTGACCTGCAAATTGTTCTCAGCTCTAATTTTTCCTTCGATCAATTGATAACGCAATCCTTTCTCACTACGCTCGTATTCTTCTTTTGCAGCTTCCTCTGTCATAGGTTTTTCACCAGAAACTTGTATCCAGCGCTGTAAAAACTCGTTGGGAAGTTCAAATTTTGTATTTTCTATCAAGGACTCTACTACATCGTTCAATAGTTTTTGATCGCTTTGCTGCTCAAATTGCCTTTCGGCATCTTCCTTGATTTTTTGCTTCAGTTCAGCTTCAGATGTTACAACGGCTTCTCCAAATAGTTTATCGAATAGTTCTTGATTTAGCTCAGCCATTTCACGAGTATTCACCTCTTCAATCTTTAAACTCACCTCAATATCCAACCCATGCGCATCATCATGAGAAACTCCTAAATACTTTTGGTTGTCGTGATCGTCCGGAAACATTCCTTTGGTCTTCAACAGTACCGTATCACCTACTTTAGCTCCTATTAAGGTTGAAAGTTGTTTCTTTCCTTTAATAGCTTCGGTAGAAAAAGTCGTTTTACTTTCTATTTCCTTCTCTTCAGCAGTAAAGGTTCCTGTTATCTCATCATCTTTGGCAACCGTATCTTTGGCTATTAATTTTCCGTATTGCTTACGAATCGTTTTTATTTGGTTGTCCAACATTTTATCATCGGCTACGATCTTGTATTGAGTAATTGCCTTTTTCTTCAGGTCCACTTCAAATTTTGGAGCCAGGCCCAGGTCAAATTCAAATGAAAAGTCATCTGCATTCCAATCGATCTCCACTTCATTCTTAGGTAATGGATTTCCCAAAACGTCCAGCTTTTCTTCTGTAAGGAATTTATGTAGGGAATCTTGCAATAATTTATTCACTTCTTCTACTAAAACAGCTGTACCGTACTGCTTTTTAACCATCCCCATTGGGACATGCCCTTTTCTAAAGCCGGGAATATTGGCATTTTTCCTGTAATTATCCAGGACTTTACTAACCTTTTCTGAATAGTCTTCTTTAGAGATCTCTACTGTAACTACAGCATTTAAACTATCAATGTCTTTTTTTGTAATGTTCATTTTTTCTGAAAAATTTTCCGTATAAAAATCGGGTTGCAAAAGTATGGTTTTTTAAGCAACGTGACAAACATTTACAAGCTGTATTTCAGAGAGCTACTTCTCTTTTAACATTGAATACAGAATAGATTGAAGGAAGGAGAGTAACAAACTGAAAAGCAGTGCCCACCAAATATTGGAAACGGCAAAACCATCTATGAAGTAATCTGCCATTAAAATGATAACCGCATTGATAATCAGCAAGAACAATCCCAAAGTAATAATGGTTACCGGAAGTGTTAGTATCACTAAAATTGGTTTTACGATCAATCGTAACAGTGCCAGAACAATTGCAACAATAATCGCAGAAACATAACCATCTACAGATACGCCCGGTAAAATATAGGCCAAAATAACAACAGCCAGGGCGGTAAGTAATAATCTTAAAATAAGTTTCATCTTTTTTTGATTTTTATAAAGATAAAAAAACCACTCTTAATCAAGAGTGGTTTTTTCAAAATACTTAAGAAAGATGTCTTAGTTATTTGTAGCGGTTACTGTTCCGTAATTCCCAATGTTAACCTTAGGGATCGTTGCATCGTATTTTCCATTGATAGCTTCAATAATTAAGTTAGCAGTGTATGCATATCCTCTGGGTGTTGGATGTACTCCGTCCAAAGAAAAGGCTCCTCCTGTCACATATGTAGATGTTAACATTCCCGCATCGTAAGGCACTCCTGTACTTGCTACTCTTGCCAAGGCAGCTCTGGCATCTAAGAATACCAGGTCATGCGCACTTGCCAAAGCTTGTATTGTTGCATTATATGAAGCTGCAGCAGTAGAAACACGTCCTTGCTCCACAGCAGTCAATACATATCTGTCTTCCAATGGTATTGAAACTCCAACAACACCTAGTGGGTTTGAAGGATCAGGAGTAGTTCCTAATACTGAAGATGCCGGTAATACGACCAGGTCATTATCATTAGCCTGGCGTAACTGGCCTAACAGGCCAGCGGTAATAGGATCCAAATTAAATGGAGGCCCCTGAAGTATAACGCTAAGATCCGTTAAGTCATCATCCATAATAGTTGGATAGTTCACACCTGCAACAAAGTTTATTTGTCTGGCAGCGGCTTCATCCGAAGAGATAACTCCTGCACCAACAAGGCCTGGTAAGACCTGGGTGTTGTACAATCCAAATTGAGCATTTACAACTCCTGCAGTTGCAGCATCCAAAGGAATGGCTTGTACAGGCACTGTAGTAAAGTAAGGAATAGAAGTAACATCAGGAATGTTAATTAAAACTCCTCCGGTACTGGTAGCAGTTAATGCATCTACTTGTGCGCTATAGGCAGAAGCAAATACATTAGGGTCTGTAATATCACTTGATCCGTATGTAGAAGGGTCTAAATTTCCTGTTTGGTCTACACCTGCTCCACCGGAAGTTGCATATCCTAAGATATCGTTATTTCCAATCCATAAGCTAAAGAATGTAGGACTTAAAGAAGCAGCATCTGCTATAACAGTAGCATTGTCACTTGTTGCAAAACGAGCGTAATAAGGGTTAGACGCCCCCGAGGAGACTCCAGCTACATTTCCGTATCCCGGAGCTACTAAATGAAAACTCTTTGCTCCCGGAACTCCCATATTATTAAATGGTCCCGTCGCACTTGTAGTAATCTCTGTAGTAGGCGTGCCTTCTAATGTTACGGGTCCGGGATTTCCCTGATCGTCCACAGCTAATACCAATCTGTTTGCAGCAACTTGAGTTCCGCTTAACAATAGTCCTCCAGTGTTATCTGCCATTAAAGGTTGTGTAAATTCTCCACCGCCTGCTTTGGCAAATTGCTGCGCCATAATGTTAGGGTAAGAATTATTCTGCCCAGTGATATATAAAGCTCCGTCTGCATATCCTGCAGTAAGTGAGTTTCCAACTGCTACATAATTTGAAAGATTTGCAGTACCGCTTGTATAGAATCCATCTTCATCAACACGATTATCAAACTCTGCTTCACAACTTACAAATCCAATTGCCAGTATCCCTAAAAATATTTTTATTGTGTTTTTCATTTTTTCTGAATTTTTTTGAATTACATTTTATACGTAACACCTAAACCGGGAACAAATGCATTCGATTTGTATTGCCCTCCAAAAGGTGCTGCTACTCCATTTTCAAAATAGTAGTCATAAGAAGCATCTACTTCTTTAAAGCGCAGGTATAAGAAAGAGGCATCTACCTGAAAACGGTCTCCCACATTAAATGTAAGACCAGCCGTATAACCATTACTGTCATTACGAGGTGTTTCAGGAGCAAAGTATCCCGCCTGTACCGGAGATTCATCAAAATAATATCCGGCTCTTAAAGTAAACATCTTTGTCGCTTCATATTGTAATCCAAAACGATATGTTGAAGCATTTTTATAGTTACGCAGGTTTTGAGAATCTGGAATGTTCTCATCTGCCCAGTCAATGTCCAGTGACTCATAAACGTCCCAGAAGCTACGGTTATAGTCGAACGCAAATAACCATTTTTTGCAAAATTTATATGAAAGACCCACTGTTATTTCTGCAGGTAATGGTAAAGATGCATCAAAAGTAGTATCAGCAAAAGGAGTTAAAGGAGAATTAGGCACATTCTCGAAATCTGCATCGCCATCCTCTGCGCTTAAAATGATTTCGGAACGATAATTCGCTCCAATCGTCAGGTCTTCTGTAGGCCTAAACATAACACCTGCGGTCCATCCCCATTTAGTGATACCGGACGCGTCAATAGTTACTTCTGCCCTGTTTCCATCCAGGTCTGTTAATGTCCTATTTAGATTACGGTTGAAATTTACAGAACCGATCACATAAATAGGGCCTCCTCCAAAACTTAAGTGGTCACTCACTTTAAATGATACGGTAGGCTGAACAAAAATTGCAGCAAGCTCAATGTTATTTACCAAATGAGAACCTGCCCAGTCATCTTCGTAGGCAACTTCACTTCCAAAAGGAGTATATACACCTAAACCAAAGGCCAACCAGTCATTAGCTTGATAAGATGCATACAGATACAAAGGTGTACCCGTTGGGCTATCTGTCATTGTAGCTGCCCCTGTAGCTTCATTTTGATAAGACACATTTGAGAATACGCCACTTACTCCGGCAGATATATTCAACTTGTTTTCAAGATATACCAACCCGGCAGGGTTAAAAAATACAAGCTCACTACTGTTTATCACAGCAACACCTGTATGTCCCATTGCCAAGGATTTTTGCCCTTGTAAACTTACACGGTATCCTCCGGCATACATTACTGCTGTTGCCAATGCAAAAACAGCTAGAAGTAATACTTTCTTCATAATAATTAAGTTAGGTTAAATATTTATTTTCCTGTGAACTTTTCTAAAATTACGCATTAATATTGGCTTTGTCTCCATTTATTATGCGTACATAATAAAATAGTTATGTGCAATGTTATAAAAAATCCACCACATATTGGTAAAATTCACCCGGATTTTCGGCGTGTAACCAATGTCCGGCACCTAAAACAGTAGCTATTTTTGCTTTTGGGAAATGTTTTTTGATAAGAATTTCATCTATAGCATCTATATAACCCGATTTCTCTCCTCTTAAGAATAAAGTATCTTTTTCGAAGGTTGTATCATTGGGTAGTGGCTTCCCTATCTCTCCATTTGTTTGAGTTAGTACCGGAAGGTTTATTCTCAGTGACAATTCTCCTTTGTTTTTCCAGTACAGGTTCTTCAATAAAAACTGACGCACCCCTACTTCATTAATATATAGGGAAAGTACTTTCTCGGCAGCTGTTCTTGTCTTTATTTCAGAAAAATCCAGCAAAGACAGTGCTTTTAGTATATCCTGATGGTGTTGAGGATACTCCTTTGGCGATATATCTGCTACAATAAGTTTTGCAACGACCTCGGGATTATCTACTGCAAACAGCATTGCGGTTTTGCCTCCCATAGAGTGTCCCAATAAAGCAATATCTTCCAATCTTTTGTGCTCACAATATTCTTTTAGGTCTTCAGCCATAAGTGAGTAGTTAAAATGCTCTGAGTGAAAACTCCGTCCATGGTTACGTTGATCTACCAAATGTACCTGAAACCCTCTTTTTGCAAATCTATTGCCCAAAGTTTTCCAATTGTCACCCATTCCCAAAAATCCATGCAGAATAACAAGGGGGGTTCCTTCTCCAAAAATTTGCGAGTGTAAAAGCATTAAGTAAGTTTTTGCAGATAATTTTTCACAACTGTTTCCAGCCCCAAATAAATTGCTTCGCAAATAAGAGCATGGCCTATGGAAACTTCCAGAAGATTTGGAATATTTTCCTTAAAAAAACGAATATTCTTCAAAGAAAGGTCATGTCCGGCATTAATTCCTAACCCTAACTTATCGGCAAGTATGGCACATTCGGAATAAGGCCTTATGGCACCTTTATTCCCTAAACTGAATTGTTTGGCAAATTCTTCCGTATATAATTCTATCCGGTCTGTACCGGTATGAGCGGCGCCTTCAATCATACTTAGGTCCGGGTCAACGAAAATTGAAGTACGTATTCCATTATGTTTACATTCCGAAATTATTTCGGATAAATATTCTTTATGCTTTATAGTATCCCATCCTGCATTCGACGTAATAGCATCCACAGCATCCGGGACCAAAGTGACCTGAGTTGGTTTTATCTCCAGCACCATCTTCAAAAAGGAATCTATAGGGTTCCCTTCAATGTTATATTCGGTAAGAACCACAGGTTTTAGGTCGTAGGCATCCTGATATTTTATATGCCTTTCATCGGGGCGCGGATGAATGGTTACTCCTTGCGCTCCAAACCTCTGCACGTCTTTGGCTACTTCTACCACATTGGGTATATCTCCTCCTCTTGCGTTACGTAACGTAGCAATTTTATTGATGTTTACACTTAGTTTAGTCATAAGCTATATCCTAAAAGACAAAAATACAAAGTTGATCCTCGGTTTTGCATCTTTATTTTAAGTAATTTGCATAAAAATTTTTAGAGTGAACACCCAAAATTATATTATCAATGATGTTAAGCCTTTTGATATTTCTTCTGAAATAAAAGAAGTGCAAATTGTTTTCAATCAACTTACTTATTCGCATATTCCTGTAAAAAAAGACGATACATATGTAGGTTGCATAAGTGAAACTGATGCCCATTGTTTTGAAAGTAGTAAATCATTGAGCGAATATCAATATGCCTTAGAAACGTTTTATGTCCGGAAAAATACAAACTGGCTCGATATCTTAGAAGCATTTGCTCTTCATAATAGCAATATTATGCCTGTATTGGCGGACAATAACAAATATATGGGGTATTATGAGCTTGGTGACATTATGAACCTGTTCAACAATACTCCCTTTTTAAATGAAGCCGGAGGAATCATTGTAGTTGAAAAAGGCATTAAGGATTATTCATTTAGTGAGATATGTCAGATCGTAGAATCCAACGACGCTAAAATACTTGGTGTATTTATTTCTAAAATTGAAAATGACGTGGTGCAAATCACTATTAAAATGGGACATACCGGAATGAATGTTATTGTACAGACTTTTAGGCGGTATAATTATAATGTGGTTTCCAATCACGAAGAAGATAAGTTTTTGGAAGATTTGAAGGAACGCTCCAATTATTTGGACAGATATCTAAATATGTAAGAGATGAAAATTGGAATTTACGGACAATTTTATCACGAAAAGTCTGAAGCATATATTCAGCTAATTTTAGACGCTCTTCAAAAAAAGAATGTAGAAATTGTTATTGAAAAGAATTTTCTCAATATCATTAATTTACATCAGGAGATTACTAAAAACTTTTCGGGAGTTGAAACTTTTTCGGCATTAGACAATTCTTACGATCTTTTTTTTAGTATTGGTGGTGATGGTACTATACTGAAATCTGTTACGTTTGTAGGAGACCTTGGAATTCCTATTGTGGGGATCAATACGGGAAGATTAGGTTTTTTGGCTACAATTCAGAAAGAAAAAATCACCGAAAGCATTAACAAAATTCTTGATAAGGATTATTCTATTTCTAAAAGAAGCCTGTTGACCATAACCACAGAGCCACATAATGATGAAATTACTCCGCTGAATTTTGCGTTGAATGAAGTAGCCGTTAACCGGAAGAATACTACTTCAATGATCAAAGTAGAGACCCATGTAAATGACAAGTACCTTACTTCGTATTGGAGTGACGGCCTCATCGTTTCTACCCCAACAGGTTCCACAGGTTACTCCTTAAGCTGTGGCGGCCCCGTTATTGACCCAAGTACAAACAGTATCGTCATAACACCTATTGCGCCACACAATTTAAATGCGCGACCCCTGGTATTACCAGACAACAGCATTATTACATTAAAAGTTTCGGGAAGAGAAAAATCATATTTGGTTTCTTTAGACTCCCGTATTGCTACCTTAGAGAATGAAACCACCATTATCATTAAAAAGGCTCCTTTCAATGTTAATTTTGTACAGCTACACGATGACAGTTTTATAAAAACGCTTCGGGAAAAACTATTGTGGGGAGAAGACAAAAGAAATTAAACAATAAAATACCCTAAAATTTGTTAATCAACAGAGACTATTTCGCTTAGAATATGGTGAAGCGAAGTTTATTATTATATTTGCAAACTTTTAAGGCATATGAAGTATTTCACTGTCCTATTTTTTTTAATAACCACCTCTTTTATAGGTCATTCACAAACTTACGAAATTGGAGGGGTGCTTGGTGGTGTTAATTATATAGGAGACATAGGTAGAACCAGTTACATTAGCCCCAATACTCTTGGTTTTGGAGGTATTTTTAAATGGAATCGAAGTCCCAGGCATGCATTTAGGGCTTCTATTCTAATTGCTGATATTAGGGGAGATGATGCAGACTCTAACGAAAGCAGGAGGCAACAGCGTGGATATTCTTTTAAAAACTCCATACAAGAAGTGTCCTTAGGTATAGAATATACTTTTTGGGAATTTAACATGTATAGTGGACAACCCGTATCAACACCTTACTTATATACCGGATTAACCTATTTTGGATATAATGCCTTATACAAAAACGGGCAAGGTGTAATTGTAGATTATGACAAAGCAGGCGCTGTAGCGATCCCAATGGTGGTAGGATTTAAAACTACCGTAGGCACTAAAATGGTCTTAGGAATGGAAATTGGTGCTCGTTATACCTTTACAGACGATCTTGACGGAAGCAACCCCATAAATGGATTAGCCGATCAAGAAAGTCTTAAATTTGGGAACGTTAATAGTGATGACTGGTATGTTTTTACAGGAGTAACACTTACTTTTACTTTCGGAAGAAGACCTTGCTATTGTAACTTTTAATATGAAATGAAATTACAGGACCAGATAGATTTAAACAAGTTACCCAGGCATCTTGCCGTGATTATGGACGGCAATGGCCGTTGGGCCAAACAAAAAGGCTTGTTTAGGACTATGGGGCATGAGAAAGGCACCAAAGCTGTTCGTGAAATTGTAGAAGCTTGTACAGAACTTAACATTTCGTATCTAACACTTTATGCGTTTTCTACCGAAAATTGGAACAGGCCAAAGATGGAGGTAGACCTACTCATGAAACTTCTGGTCTCGTCCTTAAAAAAGGAAATAGATACACTTCAGGAAAATAATATCAAACTGAACGCCATAGGCAATCTTGAATCCCTGCCAAAGAAAGTCCACAAAGAATTAATTGATGTCATTAAAAAGACGGAAACTAATGATCGGATGACATTAACACTCGCATTAAGCTATGGTTCCAGGGAAGAATTAACAAAAACTATTAAAGAGATTAGCCATAAAGTTAAAAATAACCTAATTTCGCCCGAAAATATTGATGAAACGGTAATAAATAATCATCTTTACACGCGAAATTTACCAGATGTAGATTTACTAATAAGAA
>JANQOS010000129.1 GCA_028285705.1 Altibacter sp. | reverse complement strand
CTGCTTTTAAGCTATGAATAGCTACTGACCAACCAAAACTGTCATTAGCCTTCCCATCCGATGCTAATAACCTTTTTTGCATGAACCAGGATCCTCCCGAAGTACTAAGCCGATGGAAAATATATGCCGCTCCAGAATTTATAATATTTGGTTCTGCCGAAAGGTTAGATTCAAATCTGGCCCCCACAATAATTTTTTCCGAAGATACATCTACATCGTTTCCAAAATTCGTTCCAATTTGACGAAAGGAAGTCCCCAATTTATCAACTGCCACAATCTTCTTGACCTGAGCCCAAGAGTTGAGCCCGGAGCGTTCAAAGATATAGGCGGCACCACTATTGGACATAAAGGCTTGTCCGTTTTCATCGGTATCCTGGCCAGGTGCGCCAATCACAATTTGGTCTCCAAATTCAGATATTGAAACGGAGTATCCAAAAAGATCATTTGCGGTAGCATCACTAGCAGACAAAATTTGAATTTGCGTCCATGACGATCCTGTTCTTTGATACACATAGGCAGCACCAGAATCTGATAAACCGGCTGTGTCATGTTGGGGTGATCCAACGACCATAAAGTCACCATTGGTTTTGATATCGGATCCAAAGTTGTCATCGGCCATACGATTTGATGCAACTACCTTATCGTTTTCCAACCATTGGGCATGCGTACTATACGTATTAAAAATACACATTAGTGACAAAATTGATAAAAACTTAAAAAGAATGTTTTTCATAATAATAAATTTTAGGTTCATAATGCTGATCACATATCCTTTATTTCAGAATATTTTGATCAATTCACTAGAAAATTAGCTTAGGAAGAAAGAGTTTCCAATAAAAATCAAGAAGTGTATATATTAAGTTGATATTCGTACCTTTTTCAACAGAATCCGTTTCCGGAAAAAGAACAGAAATCAATAATGGAAGAAGGTCAAAATGCTTTAGAACTAAACCTTAAGCGGTTGCGTATAGCCGTAGATGAGTTTATTGACTTTTTCCAACAAGGATACAATTATAAGGCAATGGTTTACGACCTATGGAATGCAAAGGATGTCTTGGGTCACATTACATTCTGGCACGAGAGCTTTGCAAGGAATATATCAGATTTAGGACTGGGCAGAAAACCCAACCCGTTAAAAGGAAAACTATCGGAAGTTAATAGCTTAAGTGTTGAGTCAACCAAAGACGTTTCAATAAGAGACCTTCTAAAAAGATTCCGGAAAGCCCAATATACTATTGAACAGTACATATTTGATAAACAAATTGACTTAATACCTTACAAAAAAGGGTCTCGAAATTACTCACGGCTAGAGCATTTAGATATAGTTGCAAATCATATCCTTAAGCACCTCAAAGATTTAAATAAGAAAATGCAAAATGGTAAGACCAAAAACTAAATTGGAATTACTAGGCTTGAACAGGGCGCATTTCGAAAACTAAATGGCTCTCTATTTGTAGATATTTTCTTGTTGCTTTTAAATATATTATTTATCATTTTTATTTGGTATTGGGAGCCCTTAATTTGACCCATTACCAAATCAATGTACCTCAATTTATTGATAGAGTTTATTTCCTTGTTTATATTTTCCTTCTGTACATGGACAGTCACTTAATGATTGTAACAGGTCAAACCCAATAGTAACCGCATGCGTACCTGTATTATACCCTGTTAAATCATTCAACGTTATTTGGTAAGCATAAGAGATATAGAATACAGACTTTTTAAGACCTGCCATAGGACCAACATTTAAGGGTACCGAGATCTGATCATTCAAAAAACGAACGGAAGCTCCTACCCAATAGAAATCGTCATTTCCATTGTATTTTCTATACTTAAGATTGAAATCAGTACTTGATCTTCCATCACTTGCAAATAACTGGAAATAAGCGGAGGGTTCAATATCAGAATAGTTAGAACTCTTTATAACGTAACCTGTATATACTTGAAGGTTAAGAAGTGATTGCGGTTCTCCATCCGTAAAAGAATCTATATCCTTTTGCAAAATATTATTTGCATTGGCGCTAAGCCAAAAATCACCAATTCTATAAAGGGCACCTACGTCGAAGTTGTGATTTGATACCGAGCGATCATCGGTAACAAACGGATCAATGATCGGGTTTTCATAATTTGTATTAAAATCTTCAATAGCAATCCTAAAGCTATTGACGTTATAAGACAAGCCAAAAGATAAATACTGTTGTGACTTATAATCCAAAACAAGGTGATGCGCAAAAGAAAATTTTACTCCGTGTTGACGAGTATTTCCATTTCTATCGCCATAGGCAGATATTCCAGCACCCGAACGGTTTCCCACTCTAATATCTGCATACGCTGCAAGATTTTGTGGTGCGTTTTTTATTCCCACCCATTGTGTTAATCCATTGGCTCTAATTCTGAAATTATCACCAATTCCAGCAAAAGTTGGAGATATGACAAAATCATTATCTGCCAAATATTGTGTAAACACAGGTAGGTTAAGTTCTTGACCGTAGCTCTGGGTTACTAGTATTATGAGTAGGTATCGTAGTATTTTTTTCATAGGGATAAGTTTAGGGTGACCATTAAGTTCATAGGCGACTTTATTATCTGTACAGCGTAAAATGGCCTACAAAATCACGCATTTCGTCTGTTTTATCAGTTTCAACAATAAACCAGTAATCTCCGGAAGGCAACTCAGTGTTCCTGTAAGTTCCATCCCATTCCTCACCGGCGGGTAAGGTGGCAATTTTACGGCCATAGCGATCATATATGGAAAATACAAGATTCGGATATGGAGAGCATCCTACCGTCCAGCCATCTTGAATACCATCACCGTTGGGTGTAAAATAATTTGGAATACATAAATCGATAAAATCTTTTTCAATTATGGCAACAGCCTTACAACCACTACTATCAGTTACTATGACTTCAAAGGTTCCAGATTCGGTAATCGTAAATATATTCGTGCTGCCAAAATCAACACCATTGAAAGTATAAACATAATCTCCTGTACCGCCAGATGGTAAGGCTATGATTTCATTTAGCTCACCTGCGAATAGGCTAAGCCCCACAGGAGAAATTGCTTCAATATCAAAAAACTCCGTAATCTTAGAACAACCATTTGTGTGTCTTACGGTGATATAATTATCTGTACTTTGAGGTAAGTTGGTAAACACATTACTGGATTGGTAAGGACCCCCATTTAATGAATAATCCAATTGCGAGGTGTCGACAAGGGTCTCATCTACAGTTACGGTAACTGAATTAACTGATACATTATCAACACAAAGGATCTCTACATCTGCAATTGGTTCTATAAATACAGATTCTGGGAAAGTAATGTTCCATTCAGACTCACATCCTGCACTGTCGCGAACGTAGACAACATGATCTCCACCACCTAAATTGTCAAAATTAAATATAGTTTGACCTAACTCTCCGGTGATATAAGGTCCATTATAATTATCCAGACTTACACTATATGGCAGAGTTCCTCCTTCAATGTCTATGCTAAAGAAGCCATCTTGATCTCCTTCGCAAACTTCAGGAATAATAGTATCAGAGTCGATTAAAATCAAAACAGCTGGTGGTTCTTCAACTTCAAAACTGAATGTTAAAAAACAGCCGAGTTCATCTTGAACTATTGCATCGTAAACACCGGGAGCAAGATTTTCGAAGGTGTGGGTTTCAAAAAACTGGTCTAAGTTAGGTGAAATTGCATATAGAATAATACCGGAACCTCCATTGGCTATTATTTCCAATTTACCGTTATTTTCACCATGACAAAGCACATTTGTAACCTCAAAAGCGACATCTAGCACTGTATCGGGTTCTGTAATAGTTATTACTTCTGAAGTAGTTAAACAATCACCACTTTCAACTTGGACTACATAAGTACCTGCAATTAATCCTGTAAATACACCAGGGCTGTTTTGGTCGGCAGGAATTGGATTTCCTGATGTATCTTGCAAAGTATAGACGTAATCACCAAGTCCTCCCTGTGCTGTAGCAACTATAACTCCCGTATTATCACCATTACAGTTTATCTGCGGATTGATAGTAAGTAAGTCTATCTCTAAATCGGGAAGTGGGTCTATATTGATTTCATTGGAAACATTAGCAATACATCCATTAGCATCCCTAACATAATAGTTATAAGTACCTGAAGTAACAGGAAATGTTACCGAAGTTGTAAATGTTCCTAATATCACTGCGAAATCCAATGTATTACTGTACTCAAAAGTTCCTGTTCCACCTACTGCACTTAGCGTAAGTTCTGCTTCTGTTAAACAAGTAGGTGTCGTGTTGACGACCAAACTTGAAATGATTGGATCCGGTTCGTTAATTGTAACAGGTAATGAAGTAAGTAGGCAATTAAATCCATCGCTAATGGTTACAGAATAGACCCCGGCACCTAATCCTTCAAATACGTTTGAAGTCTGAGGCCCCGAACTTGAAGACACTGGTGAAACTGTGGTCAGTGTATAAGTATAACTGCCTGTTTGCCCACCTGTTGCATTAAGAACGGTTATGGATGCATCGTGGTCATCAAAACACGTTAATAAGGTTGTACTAGGAACAAAATCAGCCTCAATTGGATCTGGTTCCATAAGTGTGATCGTATCGGTCTCAATACATCCATTTGCGTCTCTAGTATTTACCGTATAGGTTCCGGCACTTAGGTCCGTAAATACATTATTGGATGAATAGGGAACAATGGCATCTCCTGTTAGTTCATATTCATACGGGCTTGTCCCGCCACTTGCTATTGCTACAATTACACCTTGGTTATTGAAACAGGTTACGTTGGATGTTTCAGAAACCTCTAATGTTAATTCGATAAGTGAGTCAAAGGTTACAACATTTGAAGTTGTTGAACAGAATGGTGTTTCAAGTTCCACTATTTCCACAGAATAACTACCAGAAGGTAACCCGGTAATAAGCTGAGGATTTGTCGATGTATTGGCCGTAACCGGGCCTCCAATAGGTGCGCCTAATCCATCCAGTAGTTGGTATATATATGCGCCACTATATCCGGTAATGGTTAGTGCTAATTCACCATTGGAGTCTCCAAAACAATCGTTTTGTTCGGTTACGGTTAATATAGCATCAATTTCATCAAAAGGTGGGACTATAAATGGATCAGTTAAAAAATAGCAATCGGTATCCAAATCATTTACTTGATAATAGTAGGTGCCTGGCCCCGGTATATCAAAAATGTTGGAAGCTTGTGGAACACCATCTGGTAACAGTTGATACTCGAAATTACCTGAGCCACCAATAACGTTTATGGATACAGATCCTGTTTGGTTACAGTCTATCGGTGTAACAGTAGTAACTGCAGCTGCGGTAATCGTAGGTAAAGGATCTATAATCACAGTATTGGTTGCAATACAATTATTCGCATCTTTAGCATATATTGATATAGATTGAGTTATTCCTGTATCAAGAATTTCAAACACATTGGTATTAAAATAGTTAACCCCATCGATACTGTAGGAATAAGGTGCTGTACCTCCCAATTCGGTAATAGTTACCATAGATGTAGTTGTAATATTATTGGCCGTACAGGCAAAAGGCGTTGCAGTTCCTGTCACTTCTAAGAGTAATGGTTCAGTAATAGGTACATCTGCGGTGGCAATACAACCTCTTCCTGAAGTTACTTGCACGGTATATGTAGCCGCTGACAATCCAATAAAAATATTACTGGTTTGGGGTGGTACTATAATTGGGGCAATAATTTCGTAAGTATAAATTGGATTATTGTTACCCGGAAGTAATTCAACAATAATTTGACCGTCACTATCTCCCTGACAACTTACATTGGTTTGTTCGGTATTGAAAGTAACAGGTATAGCACTATCTAAAGTAACGGAAATGTCTTCTGTACATAAGGTAACGGTATCGGTAACCGTCACAATATAGGTTCCTGAAGGAACTCCGGAAAATACATTTCCAGTCAATACTATGGATGGTGGATTAGGATTAATTGTATATGCATAGTTCCCGGTCCCTCCGGTAGCAGTGACCGTAACTTCCCCGTCATTATCATCACAACTCGGCAAAGTTGTTATTGCAGAAGTTAATCCTAAAGGAGGTTCGATATCGACTGTTACCAGATTTCCACATCCATTGGCATCAACCACCTCCACAGTATGAGTACCCGAAGATAAGTTCGATATTGTAAATGGGAAGGATTGGCTCTGGAAACCACCTCCATCAATACTAATACTATATGGTGGTATTCCGGGTGTTGTTAGTGTAACATCTATCTCAAATTGCCCTTGTAAAGTCGAGCATTGATTTGTTGTTACGGCATCAATTACCGGTTCAGGATCCATCCCTACTACCTGCACAGGACTTGTAATAATACATTCATAAGCATCCATCGCGTGAACATAATAGTTACCAGCGTCAACATTGAACGTGCTTGTAGTATTCCAGGAAGGGTCTGTAGGAGCAGGTGCTCCCGGGGTGGTTGTTATTTGGTATAAATAAGGTGCTGTTCCATTTTGTGCTATGGCACTAATTACTCCAGAATTTGGATTACAATTTGCATCTTGGTCCACCGAAGCGGTCAGACTCAATAAAATAGCAGATTCCGTAATTGAAAATGGAGCTGTCACAACACCACAACCTGCATTAGGCCCTGTAGTTTCTTCTATCAGAACGTAATAGTTACCAAAAGGTAGTGGGCCTAAATCCGATACGGTTAACGCCCCCCCTGCTGGTACAACTCCGGTTCCAGAGATTCCGGTTGTAATTAATGTAAGGGAATCGAAAATTTCATAATTCACCGTCACCGGTATTGCGTATACACTATTTACGGTGAAAGACACATCTCCATCATCACTTCCTGTACAGGTAACATTGTCCGAACTCTCTGCCGTAGTAGTTAATGTAGAGTTGGTAGGTATGGGTGTAG